>JAHYJQ010000145.1 GCA_019429025.1 Trueperaceae bacterium
CCGCGCGCCGCTGGCGGGCGCCCTGCTGGCCGAGTCGCTCCGCCTCTACCCGCCGGCCCCGGCCATCCTGCGCCGGGTGCGGCGCCGCGTGACCTGGCGCGGGCATGCCATGGACGCCGGCGCGGGGGTCGGGCTGTCGCTGTGGCACCTGCACCGCGACCCGGAGCTCTGGCGCGAGCCGGCCCGCGTCGCCGTGGAGCGGTGGCTCGAGCGGACCGGTGCGTGGGGTGCGCCGCGCGATCCCCTCGCCTACCTCCCCTTCGGGCACGGCGGCCGCTACTGCATCGGCGCCGGCCTCGCCCGCACCCTGACGCTCGCCTACGCCTGGGCCGCGCTGCGGAGCGCGCGCTGGACGACGCCCGACACCGGGCCCAGGCCCGCGGGCATGACGCTCGTCCCCGCCGGCGGGCTCCCGCTGGCGTGGCATCGGGGCTGACGGTCGCGCGCGAGACGCGCGTGCTCAGTGTTCGACGGGGGTCGCAGCCGGCTCGCGGAGGGCGCCATCGTGCGGCGTCACCCCGCCCCACTCGAACTCGACGATCTCGGCGTGCTCGATCGGGCGGCGGGTGCCGACGACGGATTGGATGACGACCGCGTGCGTCACGACGACCACCCGGTGGTGGTCGCGGTAGCGCTCCAGGACCCGCAGCACCCGGTCGCGCACCTCGTCGAGCCGCTCCCAGGGCGCGTCGTCGCCCGGTCGGGCGAGGTCGCTGCGCGCCCGGCGCAACAGCGCGGCGTCGATCTCGCCGAGCGAGTCCTTCTGCGGCAGCCACTCGTGGAGGTCGTACTCGACGAACAGCGGCTTGTTGAGCGCCCGCGACAGCAGTGCCCCCGACTCCAGGGCGCGCGCGTACGACGAGCACAGGATGGCGTCCGCCTCCCGCAGACGGTAGTCGCGGGCGATGACGTCGATCTGCAGCCGCCCGAGGTGCGACAGCGGCGCGAACGAGGTCGCCCAACCGCGCACGCCGCGCGAAGCGACCACGTCGTAGTCCGTCTCCCCGTGCCGCACGAACAGTACCCGCAAGCGCCCGACCTCCGCGCGTGGAGGCGACCTTCCCGAACGATCGCCCGCGTGAGGCACGCTACCAGCGGCGGCGCGTCGGGGCGGTGCGAAGTCTTACTCGGGGCCCGGAGCCGGTACACTGGGGTGTGCCGCCCACCACCGACCGCCGCACCCGAGCCGCTCGCCGCGCGGTGCGCCCGTGCTGAGCCTCTACCGCCGGGCCGTCCTCGGCGTGGCCGGCATCGGCCCCGTCGAACGCTGGTCGCGCCGCCACGGCTGGCGCCTCGGGGCGCGCCGCTTCGTCGCCGGTGAGAGCATCGAAGACGCGCTGCCCAGCCTGCGGGCGCTCGTCGAGCAGGGGCGGTCGCTCGTCGTCGACATCCTCGGCGAGTACGTGTCGCAGCGCGCGTCGGCGGCGTCGATGGCGGGCGGCGTCGCGGGCACGATCGACGCGCTGGCGCGCGCCGGCCTGCCCCCGGTGCTGAGCATCAAGCCGACGCAGCTCGGGCTCACCTTCGACCCGGACCTGGCCGCCGAGCTGGCGACCGACCTCGCGATGCGCGCGGAGGCGGTCGGCGGGCGCGTCTGCCTCGACATGGAGGACCACCGCTTCGTCGACGGCACCCTCGAACTGCTGGGGAGACTGCGCCGCGCCGGCGCCACCCGCAGCTCGACCGTCCTGCAGGCCTACCTGCATCGCTCCCCGGCCGACCTCGAGGCCCTGCTCACGGACGCCCCGGCAGGGAGCGAGCTGCGCATCGTCAAGGGCGCGTACCACGAGGCGGCCGGCGTCGCGCTGCAGGACGGCGCCGCGATCCGCCGCACCTACCTGGCGCTGTGCGAGCGCGCCTGGCAACTCGGCGCCAAGGTGAACGTCGCCACCCACGACGACGGGCTCATCCGCGAGGCCGCCGCCTTCGTGCGGGGCGCCCGGCTCGCGCGCGACCGCTACGAGCTGCAGCTGCTCTACGGCGTGCGGCCGAGGCTCCAGCAGCGCCTGGTGGACGACGGCCACCCGGTACGTCTGTACGTCCCCGTCGGCGCCGACTGGTACGGCTACTTCAGCCGCCGGCTGGCCGAGCGCCCCGCCAACGCCGCCGTCGTGCTGCGTGGCATCCTCGGCTGAGCACGACGAAGGAGGCCCCATGCCCACCGTCATCCCCTTCTCCCCCGAGCCCTTCACCGACCTCCGCGATCCGCACGCACGCGACGCCTACCGGCTCGCCCTCGACGGGGTGGCCGAGCGCCTCGGCAGGACCTGGCCCCTCATCATCGGCGGCGAGCGCGTCGAGACCGGCCGCACCTTCGATTCCGTCGACCCCTGCGCCCCCTCGCGGGTGATCGGCCGGGTGTCGATGGCCGGCGCCGCCGAGGTCGACCGCGCGTTCGCCGCGGCCGAGGCCGGCTTCGCGGTGTGGTCCTCGTGGCCCGCGGCGGCGCGCGCCCGGGCGCTGTGGCGGCTGGCGGCGATCATGCGCCGCCGCAAGCTGGAGTTCTGCGCCTGGGAGACGGTCGAGGCCGGCAAGAACTACCGCGAGGCCGACGCCGACGTCGCCGAGGCCATCGACTTCGTCGAGTACTACGCCAGGGGGGCTCTGGAGCTGGAGCCGCCGCGCGTGACGACGCCGGTCCCGGGCGAGGACAACGTCACGACGCTCGAGCCGATCGGGGTGGGGCTCGTCATCCCGCCGTGGAACTTCCCGCTGGCCATCCTGGTCGGCACCGCCATGGGTCCCGTCGCCGCCGGCAACACGATCGTCCTCAAGCCCTCGCGGGTCACGCCCGTCATCGCCGGCGTGTTCCTGGAGTGCATCGAGGAGGCGGGCTGGCCCGCGGGCGTCGTGAACCTGCTCACCGGCACCGAGGAGGGGATGGGCGACTCGCTCGTCGACGACGTGCGGACGCGCTTCATCAACTTCACCGGCTCGGTCGGTGTCGGCCTGCGCATCCTCGAGCGCGCGGCCAAGGTGCACCCGGGCCAGCGCCACATCAAGAAGGCCTTCATGGAGCTCGGCGGCAAGGACGCGATGATCGTCGACGAGACCGCCGACCTCGACGTCGCCGTCACCGCCGCCGTCCAGGGCGCGTTCGGCTACAACGGCCAGAAGTGCTCGGCGATGTCGCGCCTGATCCTGGTCGACGAGATCCACGACGAGCTGGTCGCCGCGTTCGTGGCCGCCGCCGAGCGGCTCACGGTCGGTCCCGCCGTCGACGACTTCGACGTCACCGCCCTGTCGAGCGAGAAACAGTACCGCAGCGTGCTCGATTACTGCGCCCTGGCGCACGAGGAGGGGCGCGTCGTGCTCGGCGGCGGCAAGGCGGAGGGCTTCGCCGAGGGCTACTACGTGGCGCCGACGATCGTGGTGGACGTCGACCCGAAGGCGCGGCTGGCGCAGGAGGAGGTCTTCGGTCCGGTGGTGGCCGTGCTGCGCGCGCGCGACTTCGATCACGCGCTCCAGATCGCCAACGACACCAACTTCGGCCTGACCGGCGGCCTGGTGAGCCGCTCCCGCGAGCGACTCGAACGGGCCAGGCGCGAGTTCAAGGTCGGCAACCTCTACCTCAACCGCAAGATCACGGGCGCCATCGTGGGCGTACAGCCGTTCGGCGGCTTCAAGCTCTCCGGATCGAACAGCAAGGCCGGCGGGCCCGACTACCTGCGCCTGTTCGTCGAGGCCAGGACGGTCACCGAGCGGTTCTAGTAGAACGTGTTCGTCGGGCCCGTGAAAGGCGCGGGCCCGACGGCATGCGAGGAGGTCGACATGAGCAAGCGGAAGGTCCTGCTCCCGCTCGACGGGTCCGACTTCGGCCGCATGGCGTTCCGCACCGTGGGCCGGCTGTTCGATCCCGAGACGACCCACGTCACGATCGCCCACGTCGCCGCCATCCCCGAAGGCGTCACCGGCCCACTCCCACCCCCGTCGGTCATCGCCGGCTGGAGCGACTCGGTGCTCATGCCGTGGCGCGAGCGCGGCGAGTTCGAGCACCCGGTCTACCAGAGCCAGGCCTGGGCCTCCACCCGCGAGGAGGTCATCGACGCCATGGACGACGACGTGCGCAGGCTCGCCGACGCCGGCTACGAGGTGTCGCTGGCCGTGCGCTTCGGCGACCCCGCCCAGGAGCTCGCCGACCTCGTCGACGAGGAGGACGTGGACGCGGTGGTCATCGCCACCCACGGACGCAGCGGCCTCTCGCGGGCCCTGCTCGGCAGCGTCGCCGAGCGCCTGCTCCGCATGGTGGTCGTGCCGGTGGTCATGGTGAGGCCCCACGACGCGGGGACCGATCCCGCGCCGCTGGCGCCGTTCGGCTGACCACGCGCAGCGTGAACGTCGAAGCCCCGCCGATGGCGGGGCTTCCTCGTGGAGCCAATGGTCAGATTCGAACTGACGACCTGCCGATTACGAATCGGCTGCTCTACCGCTGAGCTACATTGGCGCGGCCGTGGAGGCGCCCTGGGGCGCCTCGCTGGCGGCTGGTGGCCAAGGGCAGATTTGAACTGCCGACACCACGATTTTCAGTCGTGTGCTCTACCAACTGAGCTACTTGGCCATCTGGCGGAGCGGACGGGATTTGAACCCGCGACCTTCTGCGTGACAGGCAGATATGCTAACCGCTACACTACCGCTCCGCGATCACACCCAGCACCGTCCAGCACGATCGTCGCCTTGCCGGTGCACAGGCGCGAACGCCAGGATACCCGTGCCGCGCGGGGGGTGTCAACGGAGCGCCGACGACGCCGAGACGGCGTCGAGCACCCCGTCGTCCGCCACGGCCCGACCCGCGGGCCCCGGCGCCGGCACCGCCGACCGCTGCCACCCGCGCCCGCGCAGTTCCGCGACCGCGTCGGCGATGCCCCGAACCCCGTAGCCGAGCTCCTCGTGCTGCTGCGCCGGGTCGCCGTGTGGCACGTGGGCGTCGTCGATGCCGAGCCGGCGGATCCGCGCGTCGAGCCCCACGTCCGCCAGGAACTCCGTGACGGCGGCACCCAGGCCGCCGGCCAGCACGTGGTCCTCGACCGTCACGATGGGGACACCGGCGCCTGCCCAGCGGGCCAGCAGGTCCTCGTCGAGCGGCTTCAGGAAGCGGGCGTTGACCACCGTGACGTCGGTCGCCGCGCCGACGGCCGCGAGCGCGTACCCGAGGGTGACGCCGAACGCGAGGACGACCGCCACGGCGTCCGCCGGGTCGCCGGGCCCCGCCACGACCTCCCAACTGCCCCAGCGGACGGCCGGCCACGCCTCGACGGCGACCTCGGGGGCCGCGACCACCGACCCCCGCGGCCAGCGGACGGCCACCGGGCCGCCCCGTTCGAGGGCGCCCTTGAGCAGCGAGCGCAGTTCGACCGCGTCCTTGGGCATGGCGATGGAGAGGTTGGGGATCGGGCGCAGGTAGGCCATGTCGAACACGCCCTGGTGGGTCATGCCGTCGGCCCCGACCAGGCCCGCCCGATCGATGGCGAAGACGACGTCGAGCGACTCCAGGGCAACGTCGTGGATGACCTGGTCGTAACCCCGCTGCAGGAAGGTGCTGTAGATGGCCACGATCGGCTTCTCGCCGCGCAGCGCGAGCCCGGCCGCGGTCGTCACCGCCACGTCCTCCGCGATGCCGACGTCGATGTAGCGCTCGGGGTGCGCCTTGCTGTAGCGCACGAGGCCGGACCCCTCGCGCATCGCGGGGGTGATGACCCAGACCCGGTCGTCGTGTTCCGTGAGGGCAACCGCGGCGTCGCCGAAGGCGTCCGACCACTGGTAGCCCTTGCCCGCCGCGACCGGGTTGCTGGCGTCGTAGCGCGACGCGCCGTGCCAGGTGATCGGATCTGCCTCGGCGACGTCGTAGCCCTTGCCCTTGCGGGTGAGCAGGTGCAGCATCGTCGGGCCATCGAGCTCGCGGATGTGCGCGAGGTAGAAGGCGATCTGCTCGACGTCGTGTCCGTCGATCGGCCCGACGTAGCGCAGGCCCATGGCGTGGAAGGGGTTGTTCGACGCGGGGTCGAAGAAACGGCGCGTGGCCTTCTTGGCCCGGCTACCGAACTCGGCGAGCGGGGCCCAGACGTCCCGCAGCGCGGCCTTGCCGCGCGACTCGGCCCGCCGCAGCCAGGGCTGCACCTGCAGCCGTCGCATGAACTCGTTGAGCGCGCCGACGTTCTCGCTGATCGACATCTCGTTGTCGTTCAGGACGATCGTCATCCGCGGCTTGACGTGACCGATCGTGTTGAGCGCGGCCAGCGCCATCCCGCCGGTGAGGGCGCCGTCCCCGATGACGGCGACGACGTCGTAGGGCGCCGCGCGAGCGTCACGCGCCAGCGCCATGCCTAGCGCGGCCGCCAGGCTGGTGCTGGCGTGCCCCACGGTCAGCGCGTCGTGCGGCGACTCGCTGGAGGTCGTGAAGCCCGCGGGACCGCCGCGCTGGCGGATGCGGCGCATGCGGTTGCGCCGACCCGTGAGGATCTTGTGGCCGTAGGTCTGGTGGCCGACGTCCCACACGATCCGGTCACGCAGGCTGTCGTGGACGTAGTGCAGCGCGACCGTCAGCTCGACGGCGCCGAGGCTCGACGCCAGGTGGCCACCGGTCTCCGCGCACACGTCGATGATCTCGGCACGCAACTCGGCCGCCAACTGCGGCAGCTGCTCCCGGCGCAGCCGCGCGACGTCGGCGGACGTGCTGATGTGGTCGAGCAGGCTCATCGCTCCTCCCGTGCCCCCAGGGCGCCATCCAGGCTACCGCCCGAGCGACGGGACGACGGTGACCGAGCACCCAACGCAGCCGCGGTGCGCGCCCTCGTGGGGCGAGCGCAGACCGTGCCCTCGCCCCCGAGAGCGCGGGCCGTCACGGCGCCGGTTGCCCGGCCTCGAAGTTCGTCGCCACGAGGAACCAGCCGTTCTCGTGCCGCACCTTGCCGACCCCGGGGGCGAACCACACCTGCTGCGACACCTCGTCGACGACCTCGCCGTCCTCGCCGAAGGTGCGCGCCGTGCGGTCGATGACGAAGACGTCGTACACGCGCTCCGAGACCGTGACCGGCCGACGGTCGACGACCGTGTAGACGTAGTCGATCGACTGCGTGAAGCGCCGCTGTCCGGCCGGGGCGCCCGGGAACACGCCCGTCGCGACCGTCGAACCGGTCCACTGCGCCCCCACGCGCAGCTCGCCCTCGGCGGGCAACTCGCGGATCGGGGGCTCGAAGGTGAAGCTGCCGCCCGGCCGAGTCTGCCGCCTCACGAACACGCCGTCGGCGCGGAACTGGCGGTAGTGCGTCACGTCCTGACCGCCGCCGACGAGCCGGAACGCGATCCACACGTCGCCGTCGAGGACGGCCGGCCCCTCGATCGTCTCGACGTACCGCGGGTCGTCCAACAGGGCACCATCGCGCAGGTAAGACCACTGGATCCCAGTCTCCTGCGGGTAGGCCGACGGCGTTGCCGCCAGCTGCTGCACGGCGACCCTGCCCTGCTCCTGCACCGGGGCACAGGCCACCAGCGCGACCAGCGAGGCGGTCCAGATGCCCATGACGAGGCGAGGTCTCGGTCGTCGACCCATGCTCGTCATGCTACCGCGCGGACACGGCCGTAGACGCCATCGTCGGCGGGGTCGAGGCCGCCGAGGATCGCGCCGTAGGCGGCGACCCAGGTCGCCGCGTACCACAAGACGACCGCGTCGACGACCGGGTCGGCGTCGGCCGCCGGCAGCCAGCCGTCCCCGAACGCCAGCCGCTCGACCTGCGCCACCCGCGTCGCCAGCACCTCCTCGATCAGCT
>JAHYJQ010000146.1 GCA_019429025.1 Trueperaceae bacterium
GCTCGTCGCCCTGCTCACCCCCGAGCACGGCTGGGGCGGCACGGAGGACGACGCGAACCCGGTCGCCGACCGGCGCGACCCGCGGACCGGCCTGCCCCTCGTCTCCCTCTACGGGCCGCGGCGGCGGCCGAGCGCCGCGGTGCTGCGTTCCTTCGACGCGGTCGTCGTCGACCTGCAGGACGTCGGCGTCCGCTGCTACACCTACGCCACCACCGTGGCCCTGCTGTGCGAGGCGGCCGCCGATGCCGGCACGCGGGTCGTCGTGTGCGATCGGCCCAACCCGCTCGGCTCCCGCGTCGACGGCCCGCCGCTCGATCCGGCGCTGCGCTCGTTCCTCGGCTACCTCGACGTGCCCTTCCAGCACGGGATGACGATCGGCACGCTGCTCGCGCACGCCACGCGCGGCCTCGGGCTGGACCTCCGCGTGGCGTCCGTAGACGCCACACCGGCCCCCGCGACGGACGAAGCCCACCCGGTCCCCGCCTTCGTGCCGCCGTCCCCCGGCCTGCCGACCCTCGAGGCGGTCCGCCTCTACCCCGGCCTGGTGCTGCTCGAGGGCACCAACCTCTCCGAGGGGCGCGGTACGACGCTGCCCTTCCAGCTCCTCGGCGCGCCGTGGCTCGAGGGGTACGCGCTGGCCGACGCGCTGAACCGGCTCGGCCTGCCCGGGCTCCTCTTTCGCCCGCTCACGTTCCGGCCGCGCAGCGACACCCACGCCGCCGAGGTCTGTCATGGGGTGCAGCTGCACGTCGTGGACGCGCGCGCGCTGCGGCCGCTCGAGGCGGTCGTGCGCGTGCTGGCCCACCTGCGCGCGACGTACGACGCCTTCGCCTGGCACGACGCGGCCGCGATGCCATGGAGCGATCACCCCGACGGTGGTCAGCCGTGGTTCGAGCCCGTCCGTGGGCCGCTCGTCGACGCGCTCGTGGGCGACGCCTCGGTGCGCCGCGTGATCGACGGCGAGCTCGCGTGGGACGACGCGGTGGCCGGATGGCGGGCCGATGCCGTGCATCGGGCCGCCGGTGTCCGCGGACCGCAGCCGCCGCCGGGTTCCACCCGCGACGGCGAGCGCTAGACTGGCGTCGTTCCGAGCGCGGCCCAGCGACTCGGCCGCGTCCAAGGAGGTCCCATGTCCAGGCTTCTCATCGTTCTCGCGTGCCTCGCGGCGTTCGTCGCCGCGCCGGCGCTCGCCCAAAGCACCCCGACCCCCGGCGGCACCGCCATCGTCGTCCTCGGCAGCGACCCCGAGCACCTCAACGCCGGCATCAGCACCGGCTACCCGATCGGCGCCGTCGGCGCCAGCCTCTACAGCGCGCTCGTCTACCAGGACGCGGACGGCGTCGTCCACGGCGAGCTCGCCGAGGGCTGGACGGTGTCGGACGACAACCTCGTCTACACCTTCACGCTGCGCGACGCGACCTTCCACGACGGCGCGCCGGTGACCGCCGCCGACGTCGTCTACACCATGGAGTCGATCCTCGGGCCGAACCACGGGCGCTTCCAGCGCGCGTTCAACGAGATGGCCTCGCTCGAGGCCCCCGACGCGCGGACGGTCGTCATCACGCTCAACCGGCCGTACGCGCCGCTCCTCGGCCTGCTGACCGTGTTCGACGCGCCGATCCTGCCCAAGCACCTCTACGAGGGCAGCGACCCGCTCGCCAACCCGGTCAACGACGCCCCGGTCGGCAGCGGCCCCTTCCGCTTCGTCGAGTGGGTGCGCGGCGAGCGCGTCGTGCTCGAGCGCTTCGCCGGCTACTTCCTCGAGCCCGCGCTGCTCGACCGCCTCATCTACCGCGTCGTGCCGCAGGACGTGGCGCGCAGCACCGCGATCGAGGTCGGCGAGGCCGACCTGGTGTGGGGCTTCTACATGCCGACCTCCGACCTCCCTCGGCTCGAGGCCAACCCGGACGTCGCCGTGTGGAAGGGCCTGACGATCCCCTCGCTCTACTTCATGTTCGTCAACAACGACCACCCGCAGCTCGGCGACGCCCGCGTCCGCCAGGCGATCATGCACGCGATCGACCGCGAGCAGATCGTCGAGCAGGCCCAGGGCGGCCTCGGCGAGGTCGCCGGCGGCCCCTTCGGCGCCGGCTTCCGCTACGCGTACTCGGAGGCCACCGACTACCGCACGCTCTACCCGCACGACCCCGAGCGCGCGCGCGAGCTGCTCGCCGAGGCCGGTGTGGCCGACCTGACGCTGCGCTTCGTCTACGACTCGGCCCGCGGCGCCTTCGCGGCGGCGGCCGAGATCATGCGCGACAACCTGCGCCAGGTGGGCATCACGCTCGACGTGCAGCCGGTGGAGCGCTCGGTGATGGTCGAGCGCGTCTACGGCCGCGACTACGACCTGACGCTGCAGTCGTTCACCTCGAGTGGCGACCCGGCGATCGGCTACCACCGCATCTACCTCACGGCCGCCCCCGGCAGCAACTTCGTCAACGCCACCGGCTACGCCAACACCGAGGTCGATCGGCTCCTGACCGAGGCCGCGGGCCTCGCCGACCAGGACGCCCGGGCCGCCCTCTACGCCGAGGCGATGGCGATCCTGGCCGCGGACCTGCCCACGCTGCCGATCTTCGACGAGCTCTCCACCCAGGCCTCGACCGCCAACCTCAACGGCCTGCTGCAGCGGCTCGACCAGCGCGACGGGCTCGAGTTCGCCTGGTTCGGCAACTGACCGTGCGGCGCCGCCCGCACGGCTGAGCCCGGCATGAGCGCTAGAGCGTGAGCGGCGCCAGAGGATCCAAGGCGCTCGGGGCCTACGCCCTCGAGCGCCTCCTCAACGCCGTCCCCCTCGTCCTGGGGGTCATCGTCGTCAACTTCCTGCTGGTGTCGCTGGCCCCCGGCGACCCGGTCACGGCCCTCATCGGCGAGTACCCGGCGCCGCCCGACTACGTCGAGCGCGTGCGCGCCCAGTACGGGCTCGACGCCGCGCTGCCGGAGCGCCTGCTGCGCTACCTCGGGAGCGTCGTCCGCGGCGACCTCGGGTTCTCGTTCGCCAACCGCCAACCGGTGGCGACGCTCGTCATCGAGCGGCTGGGCCGCACGCTGCTGCTCATGCTGACCACGGTGGTCTTCGCGACCGCGGTGGGCATCGTGCTGGGCGTGTGGGCCGCGCGCCGGCCACACTCCGCGGTGGACCGCGGCGCGACCGGCTTCGCGCTCGCCGGCTACTCGATCCCCGAGTTCTGGCTCGGCCAGATCCTCATCCTCGTCTTCGCCGTCGGGCTCGGTTGGCTGCCCGCCGGCGGCTTCCGCAGCATCCGCGCGGACTACGCCGGCTGGGCGGCGGTCGTCGACCAGGTGCGCCACATGGTCCTGCCGATGCTGGCGCTGTCGTTCCGCTACATGGCCATCACCACCCGGCTGACGCGCGCCAGCCTGCTCGAGGTGATGAACGCCGACTACATCCTCGCCTCGCGGGCCCGGGGCCTGTCCGAGCGCCGGGTGCTGTGGGAGCACGGGCTCCGGGCCGCGGCGCTGCCGATCATCACCGTCATCGGTTACAACTTCGGCTTCATCGTCGCCGGCTCCGCGCTGGTCGAGACCGTGTTCGGCTGGCCGGGGGTGGGGCGGCTCATGTACGACTCGATCTTCACCCGCGACTACCCGGTGCTGCTCGGCATCCTGCTGCTGGTGTCGGTGTCGGTCATCCTCGTCAACCTGCTCACCGACGTCGCCTACGCCCTCTTCGACCCGCGGGTGCGCTACTGATGGCCGTCCCCGTGCCCGCCGCCGCCCGCGCGGCCGCCGTCGGCGGCCTCGCCGGCTTCTGGCGCCAGTTCCGCCGCCACCGCACCGGCGTCTTCGGCCTCGCGGTCGTCGTCGTGCTCGTGCTGGTGGCGGTGTTCGCCCCGTGGCTCGCCCCGACCGACCCGTTCACCACCTCGCGCGCCGCGCTGCAGCCGCCCGGCACCCCCGGGCACCTGCTCGGCACCGACCACCTGGGGCGCGACGTGCTCTCCGGCGTCATCTGGGGCGCGCGCGTGTCGCTGATCGTCGGGCTGGCGGCCGCCTTCACCGCCACCGTCATCGGCATCCTGGTGGGCGCCGTCGCCGGCTACTTCGGCGGCTGGGCCGACGAGCTGCTCATGCGCGTCACGGAGCTCTTCCAGATCATCCCGCGCTTCGTGCTGGCGCTCATCGTCGTCGCCTTCTTCGGCTCCGGCCTCGTCAACCTCATCCTGGTCATCGGCATCCTCAGCTGGCCGCAGACGGCCCGGCTCGTGCGCAGCCAGTTCCTGCGCCACCGCACGCTCCCCTACGTCGACGGCGCCCGCGTCGTCGGCATGCGCGCCTGGCGGATCATCTTCGTCGAGATCCTGCCCAACGTGCTGGCGCCGGTCATCGTGGTCGCCTCGCTCGACATCGCCCAGGCGATCCTGCTCGAGGCGAGCCTCGGCTTCTTCGGCCTCGGCGATCCCAACCTGCGCAGCTGGGGCGGCATGCTCAACACCGCCCAGCAGTACGTGCGCATCGCCTGGTGGATGAGCATCTTCCCCGGCCTGGCGATCTCGCTCGCGGTCCTCGGCTTCAACCTGGTCGGCGACGGCCTCAACGAGGCGACGGATCCGAGACTCCGGGAGGGCGCGTGAGCGGCCGGCGCGGCGCTGCAGCGCGCGGCGCTCACCCGGGGGTTCCCGGCGGGGCCGGGAACCGCGGTGTTGGTGAGCCGGAGGGCGTTGCGGCGCGAGCTACGGATGTCCCGCTCGGCGCCACCCCCGTCCTCGAGCTGCGCGACGTCGTCACCGAGATCCGCGGCGTCCGCGGCCTGGTGCGGCCGGTCGACGGCGTGTCGCTGACCGTGCGCGCCGGCCAGGTCGTCGGCCTGGTGGGGGAGAGCGGCAGCGGCAAGTCGATGACCGCCTTCTCCGTCATGCGCCTGTTCCCGACCAAGGCGGCGCGCGTGACCGGCGGCGAGATCCTCCTGCGCGGCGGCGACGGCCGCGTGCGCGACCTGCGGACGCTCGGTCCCGACGCGCTGCGCGCCGTGCGCGGCCGCGAGATCGGGATGATCTTCCAGGACCCGGCCTCCTACCTCAACCCGGTGCTGACCGTCGGGCGCCAGCTCGAGCAGCAGCTGCAGGCGCACGGGCTCGGCCAGGGCGCCGACGCCCGCATCGCCGAGCTGCTGACCGACGTCGGCCTCTCGCCCGAGGTGGCCCGGCGCTACGCCCACGAGCTCTCCGGCGGCCAGTGCCAGCGCGTCGGCATCGCCAGCGCGCTCGCCTGCCGCCCCGCGCTGGTGGTGGCCGACGAGCCCACCACGGCGCTGGACGTCACCATCCAGGCGCAGGTGCTGCGGCTGCTCGCGCGGCTGCAACGCGACCAGGGCGTGGCCCTGCTGCTCATCACCCATGACCTCGGGGTGGTGGCCGAGGTGTGCGACCACGTCTACGTCATGTACGCGGGGCGCATCGTCGAGGAGGGCCCGGTCGAGGACCTCTTCGCCCGTCCCCGCCACCCCTACACCCAGGGGCTGCTCGCCGGCGTCCTCGACCTGCTGGAGCCCAAGCCGATCCGCGTGTCGATCGAGGGCTCGGTCCCGGACCTCGTGCGGCCCCCGTCGGGCTGCCGCTTCCACCCGCGCTGCCCGCACGCCATGCCGATCTGCGAACGCGAGGCGCCGCCGCTGCTGCCGCGCGACGAGGGCGCCGCGCTCGGCCACAGCGCCTGCTGGCTGCACGACCCGGGCGTCGTCGGCGCCGGTGTGACCGTCGAGCCCGGGCGCGAGGACGGGCCATGACGACGCCCGCCGCGCCCCTCATCGCGGCCACCGGCCTGACCAAGCACTTCCCGCTCGGGCGGCGGATGTTCGGCCCCCGGCGCGCGGTCCACGCCGTCAACGGCATCGACTTCGAGGTCGCCGTCGGCGAGACCTACGCGCTGGTGGGCGAGAGCGGCTGCGGCAAGACGACCACGGCGCGCATGGTGCTGGGACTCGAGGGCGTCACCGCCGGCGCGCTGCGCTTCCACGGCAAGCCCGTCGCCGAGCTCGACGCCGCCGAGCGCGCCCGCTTCCGGCGGCGCGTGCAGGTGGTGTTCCAGGACAGCAACGCCAGCCTCAACCCGCGCAAGACGCTGCGGCAGATCCTGGGCACGGCGCTCACCGTGTCGGGTGCCCTGCGCGGCGCGTCGCGCGCCGAGGTGCGCGAGCGCGTCGTGCGGCTGCTGACCGACGTCGGCCTCACGCCCGCCGAGTCGTTCCTCGACCGCCTGCCGCACGAGCTCTCCGGCGGCCAGCGGCAGCGCGTCGGCATCGCGCGGGCGCTCGCGCCGGAGCCCGAGTTCGTCATCGCCGACGAGCCGGTCTCCGCCCTCGACATCAGCGTCCGGGCGCAGATCCTCACGCTGCTCGCACGCATCCAGCGCGAGCGCGGCGTCGCGTTCCTGCTCATCAGCCACGACCTGGCGGTGGTGCGCAACGTCGCCGAGCGCGTCGGTGTCATGTACCTCGGGCGCATCATCGAGACCGGCCCGGTCGGCGCGGTGTTCGCCCGGCCGGTCCACCCGTACACGGCCGCCCTGGTCGACGCCACCCCGCTGCCTGACCCCCGGCCAGAGGTGCGGGCGCGCGACCACGTCGACATCCGCGGCGACGTCCCGTCGCCCGTGAGCCTGCCGCCCGGCTGCGCCTTCCACCCGCGCTGCCCCATCGCCGTCGAGCGCTGCCGCAGCGTGGTGCCCGAGCTCGTACCGCTGCCCGACGACCCCGGCGTGTCGGTGGCCTGTCACCGCGCCGAGGAGCGCCTGGCCGGCCTCGCCCTGCCGACCGTGTCCGCGGCGCATCGACCCCGCCCCCAGGAGGACCCCGCATGACCACGAACGTCGACCCGCAACGCCACCTCCGCGCCGTCCCCGGCGACGTGGCCCCCTACGTGCTCATCCCCGGCGACCCGGGGCGCGCGGACCGCATCGCCGAGCGCTTCGCCGAGGCGCGCCTCGTGGCGCGCCACCGCGAGTACACGCTCTACACCGGCGTCACCGAGGCCGGCACGCCGATCAGCGTCTGCTCGACCGGCATCGGCGGGCCGTCCGCGTCGATCGCCGTCGAGGAGCTGGTGCGCGTGGGCGCCACCCACTTCATCCGCGTCGGCTCGGCCGGCGGCCGGCAGCCGCACATCCCCATCGGCTCCACCGTCGTCGTCACCGCCGCCTACCGCGGCGAGGGGACCTCGCTCGACTACGTGCCGCTGCCGTACCCGGCGGTCGCCGACCTCGACGTGACGCTGGCGCTGCGGCGGGCCGCGGAGGCGGTGCTCGGCCACCGCGCGATCGAGGGCATCGTCTACACCCGCGACGCGTTCTACCGCCGCGACGACGGCACCAACGCGCTCCTCACGGCGGCCGGCGTCGTGGCCGCCGAGCAGGAGTGCGCGACGGTGTTCGTCGTCGGCTCGCTGCGCGGCGTGAAGGTGGGCGCCGTCCTGGGGACCGACTCGAACATCCACCTCGCCGAGCAGCCGACGATGGCCGAGCGCGAGGCCCTCTACCGCGAGGGCGAGCGGACGACCATCGCGATCGCCATCCGCGCGGTCGACGCGCTGCACGCGGCGTCATGAGGCCGGTCGACGAGGCGCGCGGGCGAAGCCCGCGCGACGTGATCGTGACGAACGCCGAGATCGTCGACGTCGTCACGCAGTCGACCTACCGCGGCTGGTTCGCGGTGGCGGGGGGCCGCTTCGTCGAGGTCGAGGCGGGCGAGCCGCCCCCGCCCGACGAGCTGCCGGCTCGTGAGCGCGTCGACG
>JAHYJQ010000147.1 GCA_019429025.1 Trueperaceae bacterium
AATGCCGCGCCACCGTCTGATACTCCACATGCGCCGTATTGATCGTAATCCCCCGCGCCTTCTCCTCCGGCGCCTTATCGATCATGTCATACGACATCACCGACACCGCCGGATCCGCCGCCGCCGCCGCAAACGTCATCGCCGCCGTCAACGTCGTCTTCCCATGATCCACATGCCCAATCGTCCCCACATTCACATGCGGCTTCGTACGCTCAAACATCGCTTTCGCCATGATCGTTATCTCCTCAGGCCTCTGGAGGAACTCGGCTTCTCCAGGGAAGTACTTGGAATCACTGCTTGACGAGCTGATCCTGGATGTTCTTCGGCACCTGCGCGTAGTGATCCAGGAACATCGTGAAGGTGGCGCGACCCTGGCTCATGCTGCGCAGGTCGGTCGCGTAGCCGAACATCTCGGAGAGCGGCACGTGGGCGTTGATGACCTGGGCGTTGCCGCGCGGCTCCATGCCCTGAATCTGGCCGCGGCGCGCGTTCAGGCTGCCGATGACGTCGCCCATGTAGTTCTCGGGCGTGACCGCCTCGACCCGCATGACCGGCTCGAGGACCACCGCCTGTCCCTGCCGCATGACCTCCTTGACGGCCATGCTGGCGGCGATCTTGAAGGCCATCTCGGACGAGTCGACCTCGTGGTACGAGCCGTCGTAGAGGCTGACCTTGACGTCCACGATCGGGAAGCCGAGGAGCGGCCCGTTCTGCATGGCCTCCTCGACGCCCTTGGCGACGGCGGGGATGTAGTCCTTGGGGATCGTGCCGCCCACCACGACGTTCTCGAACTCGAAACCCTCGCCGCGGCCGCGCGGCTCGGCGCGGACCTTGACGTGGCCGTACTGGCCGCGACCGCCGGTCTGGCGGACGAACTTGCCCTCGACGTCGACGGGCTTGGTGATCGTCTCGCGGTAGGCGACCTGAGGCGCGCCGACCGTCGCGTTGACGCCGAACTCGCGCCGCAGCCGGTCGACGATGATCTCCAGGTGGAGCTCGCCCATCCCCGAGATCTTCGTCTGACCCGTCTCCGCGTCGGTCTCGACCCGGAAGGTCGGGTCCTCCTCGGAGAGCTTCACCAGGCCGTTGGACAGCTTGTCCTGATCGGCCTTGGAGTTGGGCTCGATGGCGACGGTGATCACCGGCGCCGGGATCTCGATCGCCTCGAGGACGATCGGGTGGTCGACGTCGGTCAGCGAGTCGCCGGTCGTCGTGTCCTTGAGTCCGATGACCGCGCCCAGGTCCCCCGCCGCGATGCGGTCGACCTCCTCGCGGTGGTTGGCGTGCATCTTCAGCAGCCGCCCGACGCGCTCGCGCTTGCCCTTGGTCACGTTGAGCACGTACGAGCCGGACTCGAGCACGCCGGAGTAGACGCGGATGAAGGTCAGCCGGCCCACGTACGGGTCGGTCATGATCTTGAAGGCCAGCGCGGACGCCGGCGCGTCCTCGGAGGGCGCGCGGGTGAGCTCGCCGCCGTCGTGCGGGTCGATGCCGCGCATGGGCGGCACGTCGAGCGGGCTCGGCAGGTACTCGGTGACGCCATCGAGCAGGCGCTTCACGCCCTTGTTCTTGAGCGCCGAGCCGGCGTACACGGGGAACAGCTTCATGCTGATCGTGCCCTTGCGCAGCGCCGCGCGGATGAGGTCGGCCGGGACCTCCTCGCCCTCGAGGAAGAGCATGGCGACCTCGTCGTCGACGTCGGCCAGCCGCTCGATCATCAGGTTGCGTTTCTCGGCCGCGAGCTCGGCGTGTTCCGCCGGGATCTCGACCTTCTCGATCGCCGTGCCCAGGTCGTCGCCGTAGGTGTAGGCATGCATGTCGACCAGGTCGATCAGGCCGCGGAACTTGTCTTCCGCACCGATCGGCCACTGCACGGCCACACCGTTGGCGCCCAGGCGCTCGGCCATCGAGTCGAGCACCATCTGGAAGTCGGCGCCGGTCTTGTCCATCTTGTTGGCGAACGCGATGCGCGGCACGCGGTACTTGTCCGCCTGGCGCCACACGGTCTCGGACTGGGGCTCGACCCCCTGGCTGGCGTCGAAGACCGCCACCGCGCCGTCGAGCACGCGCATGGATCGCTCCACCTCGATGGTGAAGTCGACGTGCCCGGGCGTATCGATGATGTTGATCCGGTGGTCGCGCCAGAAGGCCTGCGTTACCGCCGAGGTGATCGTGATGCCGCGCTCCTTCTCCTGGTCCATCCAGTCCATCTGCGAGGCGCCCTCGTGGGTCTCGCCGACCTTCCGGATCTTGCCGGTGTAGAAGAGGATGCGCTCGGTCAAGGTCGTCTTGCCGGCGTCGATGTGCGCGGCGATCCCGATGTTGCGGGTCAAGCGCAGGTCCAAAGCTGGGGTCGTGGCCATGGTGATGTCCGTCTCTCGGCGCCGGCGCTTACCAGCGGTAGTGGGCGTAGGCGCGGTTCGCCTCGGCCATGCGCTCGACGTCTTCCTTCTTCTTGACGGCCCCGCCACGCCCCGCGGCGGCATCGAGCAGCTCGCCGGCCACCCGCTCCACGGCGGTGCGCTCGGGGCGCGCGTTGGAGGCCGCCACCAGCCAGCGGAGGCTGAGGCTGCTGCCGCGCCGCGCGCCGACCTCGATCGGCACCTGGTAGGTCGCCCCACCGACGCGCCGGCTCTTGACCTCGATGCGCGGGCGGACGTTGTCGACCGCCTGGCGGAACACCTTGAGCGGCTCCTGGCCGCTGCGCTCCTGGATCAGCCGGCAGGAGGCGTAGAAGATGCGGCTGGCGAGGTTCTTCTTGCCGTCGCGCATCAACTTGTTGACGAACGCGGTGACCGTGGTGTCGGAGTACACCAGGTCGGGTTCGAGTTTGCGGATCTCGGCTCTACGTCGGCGGGCCATGCGTTACCTCGTCACTTGCCTTTCGCCGTCTTCGGCTTCTTGGTGCCGTACTTCGAACGGCCCTGGTTGCGTTGCACGTAGCGGCCGATGCCGACGCCCTGGGCGTCGAGGGTGCCGCGCACGATGTGGTAGCGGACGCCGGGGAGGTCCTTGACGCGACCGCCGCGGATGAGCACGACCGAGTGCTCCTGCAGGTTGTGCTTCTCGCCCGGGATGTAGGCGGTGACCTCGTAGCCGGTGGAGAGGCGCACGCGGGCGATCTTGCGCAGCGCCGAGTTGGGCTTCTTGGGGGTCTGCGTCTTGACCGCGGTGCACACGCCGCGGCGCTGCGGGCTCCCCTTGAGGGCCGGGACCTTGGTCTTCTTGCCGAGCTTGACGCGCCCCTTGCGGAGCAGCTGGTTGACGGTGGGCAGAACGATCAACTCCTTCGTGCGTCCGGGTCCGAGGGGCGCTCGGCCTGGCCTAGGGGGTGTGCGTCCCCGGGGGGACCCGCCCCGGAGGGGCGACCGACCGGTGGGGGACGGCCGACCCGCATGGGACGAAACCGCGTGAGAACGGCCCGCCGGAGGATCGCTGCCCTGCGGCGAGGCGGGACCTGCTCGCGGTGTGTACGGCGCGCGCCTCACGCTGACCGGGTGCTGCCCGGCGCCACGCTCGACGCGGCGAACGTCCGCCCCCCGAACCGATCACTGCCGGTCAGGGGGTCCCAAACCTCCCGATGTTAGCGCACGCGCGGTGCCCGGCGCAAGTGCCCGTCCGGGTTCGGCGCCCTCGGCCCGCGCGCCGGCCCGGCGGTCGCGACCCTCGCCGGCATCACACCAACCACAACCGGTCGTACGGCCGCAGCGCCAGCCTGCCGTCGCCGAGGTCGACGAAACGCTGCTCCAGCTGGTCGAAGGGCTGGCGCAACCCGAGGTCGATGAGCCAGCCGGCGTCGAGCTCCTGGGGCACTTCGCTCACGTTGTAGATCGCGGCCAGCGGCCCGAGCGGGTGCCGCCGCAGCTGCACGAACGCCTTGGCGTGGCCCGTGTCGAGCACCTCCGCGGGCGTCTGGGCGTGGAGGTGCGGCGTGCGGCCGCGCGCCCGCAGGATCGCCAGCAGCCCGTGGAAGACGCGCGCCTCGACGGTGCCGGGCAGGTGGCGGCGATCGGCCGCCGTCCAGTCCATCGGGGGGCGGTGAAGCCAGCGGTTGTCGGCCCGGTGGTCCGGGTCGTTCAGGTAGTGGTGATCGTTGAGCATCCCCAGCTCGTCGCCCATGTAGAGCAGCGGGATGCCGCCGAAGCCGCAGGCCAACGCATGCGCCCACAGGATGCGCTCGATCGCCAGCCCCACGGCGACCTCGTCGCCGGCGTCGAGCCCCGCCTCGAGCCCGGCGAGGCTGGCGCAGCTCCCCGAGATCCGCCGGTCGCCGGTCGCCGGGTTGTACTGGAAGACCGCGCCGCGGGCGAAGCTGCCGCTGTACTGGCCGGAGTAGAAGTCCGACAGGAAAGCGCGGTGGGCACCGCCCGACCAGCCGACCGCCGCCGCGTCCTCGTCGGTGACCGCCCAGCCGATGTCGTCGTGGCAGCGCACGTAGCAGCCCCAGGCGATCGACGGGGGCGCCGGCGGGTAGGCGCGCAGCGTGTGGGTCATCAGGCGCGCGTCGCGGCTCGCCAGCGCCGACCACGTCTGGACCATCAGGCTGTTGTGGTAGGCGATGTTGGCGACCTTGCCGTAGCGCCGCCCGGTGCCGAAGTAGTGCATGAGATCGCCCGGCGAGACGATCGCCTCGGCCTTGTGCGCCACGGCCGGCGTGGCGATCTTGGAGCACGCGCGCAGCGCCTGCAGCAGGTCGTGGACCTCCGGCTGATTCTGGCAGTCGGTGCCGAGCCGCTTCCACATGAAGGCCACGGCGTCCATGCGGAACACGTCGACGCCGCGATTGGCGAGCTCGCCCATGATGTCGACGACCTCGAGGAGCACCTCGGGGTTGCTCCAGTTGAGGTCCCACTGGTAGCCGTGGAAGGTGGTCCAGACCCAGCGCCCCATCTCCGGCACCCAGGTGAAGTTGCCGGGGGCGAAGTCCGGGAAGACCTCGGGCAACGTGCGCTCGAAGGCGTCGGGCTCGCCGCGGTCGGGAAAGGCGTAGAAGTAGTCGCGGTAGTGCGGATCGCCGTCGCGCGCTGCGCGCGCCCAGGCGTGGCTGTCGGCGCAGTGGTTGAGGACCAGGTCGACGCAGCTGGCGATGCCGCGCTCGCGCAGCGCGTCGCAGACCGCCACCAGGTCGTCGATCGTGCCGACCCGCGGGTCGACGTCGCGGTAGTCGGCGATCGCGTAGCCGCCGTCGTTCTCGCCCTCGCGGGGCCGCAGCACGTACATGAGGTGCACGTACGTGACCCCGAGCTCCTCGAGGTAGTCGAGGTGGTCGAGCACGCCGAGCAGGTCGCCGGCGAAGCGCTCGACGTAGAAGACGTACCCCACCATGCGCTCGCGCTGGAACCAGTCGGGCGTCAGGTCGCGCTCGACGTCGAGGCGCTTGAGCGCCTCGGGGCGGGAGGCGTACTGCTCGGCCAGCGTGCGCACGAGCCGGTCGACGAACGCGTCGTAATCGGGTCGTCGCCCGTAGACGGCGCCGAGGCCGTCGTCGAGGTGCTGGAACCAGCGCTCGAGGCGCAGCTCGAACAGGTCGCGGTCGCGCACGGGGAGCGCCGCCAGGGTGTCTGCGCAGCCCTCGAGGGCGCGCTCGAAGCGCTCGCGGCTGGCGGCGGTGAGGTTGAGCACGTTCTGCATGGCCGCCTCAGACTACGCGCGGGGGCGTGGGGTGGGGGCCGCGCCGGCCGTCAACGCCGCGCGCGCGGCGAGGACGACTTCCGCGGCCGCAGCGGCATCGTCGGCTACCGCGCTGAGATGGCCCATCTTGCGACCCGGGCGCGCCTGGGTCTTGCCGTAGAGGTGGAGCCGCGCGCCGTCGACGGCGAGCGCGGCCCGCCAGTCGGGCTCGCCGTCCTCCCATAGGTCACCGAGCAGGTTGGCCATCGCGCCGGGCCGCACGACGGCCGGGTCACCGAGCGGCAGCCCGCACACGGCGCGCACCTGCTGCTCGAACTGGTCGACGCGGCAGGCCTCGATCGTCACGTGCCCAGAGTTGTGCGGCCGCGGCGCGACCTCGTTGACCCACAGGTCGCCGGCGCGGGTGAGGAAGAGCTCGACGCAGGCGAGGCCGACGACGCCCATGCCCGTCACCACTCGGCGCGCCAGGGCCTCGGCGCGTCGGGCGACCTCCTCCCCGACCCTCGCAGGCATGACCGTCAGGTCGAGCACGTGCCGCGCGTGGTGGTTCTCGGCGACCGGGAACGCGCGCACCTCGCCGCCGGGCGAGCACGCGACGACGACGCTCAGCTCCAGCTCCAGGTCGACGAAGGCCTCGAGCACGCAGGGCTGGGCGGCCAACAGCGCGAGCGCCGCGTCCGGCCAGGGACCGCTGGCGGGGATCGCCACCTGGCCCTTGCCGTCGTAGCCGAAGCCGGCCGTCTTGAGGACGGCGGGGCGCCCGATGTCGGCGCTGACCGCCGCGAGCGCGGCCGCGGCGGCGTCCGGGGTGCCAGCGGCGTCCAGCGGCCGCCAAGGCGCCAGCGGCGCGCCGAGTTCCGCCAGCGCGCGCTTCTCGCGCCCGCGGTGTTGGGTGGCGGCGATGGCGGCTGCGGACGGCCGCAGCGGCACGCGATCCTCGATCGCCCGCAGGAGGTCGGCCGGCAGGTTCTCGAACTCGACGGTGCAGGCGTCGATCGCGCCGGTGAAGGCCGCGAGCGCCGCGGTGTCGTCGTACGGGGCGCGGGTCGGCAGGTCGGCGACGGCCAGGGCGGGGGCGTCGGCGTCGTCGCTCCACACCGCCACCCGGTAGCCGAGCCGGCGGGCCGCGACGGCGAACATGCGGCCGAGCTGGCCGCCACCGACGACGCCCAGCGTCGACCCGGGCAGGATGGGGCCGGTCACGGCTCGAACGGGTGCTCGGTCGGCAGCGGCTCCGCCAGGGCCGTGGCGGCCTGGGCCGCGCGCCGGGCGTCCAGCCGTGCCGCGAGGGCGTCGTCCCCCAGCGCCAGCACGGCGGCCGCGAGCAGCGCGGCGTTGACGGCGCCGGCCGGGCCGATCGCCAGCGTGCCGACGGGCACGCCGCGCGGCATCTGCACGATCGACAGCAGGCTGTCGAGGCCCGAGAGGGCACGGCTCTCGACGGGGACGCCGAACACCGGCAGGCGCGTGTGCGCGGCCAGCATGCCCGGGAGGTGGGCCGCGCCGCCGGCCCCGGCGACGATCACGCGCGCGCCGCGCTGGGCAGCCTGCCGCGCCACGTCCGCGAGGCGCTCGGGCGTGCGATGGGCGCTGACGATGGCGCAGCCGTGGTCCACGCCCAGCTCGGCGAGCACGGCATCCGCGTGGCGCATCGTCTCCCAGTCGGACACGCTCCCCATGAGGACCAGCACCGCGGGCCAGCGGCCCGACCGGGGCAGCGCGCGGGCGGCGACCCCGGGGAGGGTCTCCGAGGCGCGCGACGACGCCGGCGCGCAGGCCGGCCCGGACCCGTTGGCTTCGTTCACGTCGTCTCCTCCTCCGGGCGCGCGGCCACCGCCCGCGCCAGCCGGTCGGCGATCGCCGCCCACGCGTCGTCGGCGGGCACCGCCTCCAGCCAGATCTCGTCGGCGCCGGCGGCGTCGAGCTCGCGCAGCGCGCGGTAGAGCGCGTGGCCGGCGGCGCGCGGCTCGTCGGGGGGCGTGACCCAGCACCCGGTCCTGCCGG
>JAHYJQ010000148.1 GCA_019429025.1 Trueperaceae bacterium
CGTGACCTGGCTGCCCAACCTCGCCAGCGCCGTCCGCTGAGTGGGGGCGCCGGCCCCCGCGCCCGTCTCGCTGCCGACGCCGGCCGCCGAACCCCCAGACGGCGGCGCCCCCGGCAGACTGCTGCCGGAGGCGCCGAGCGATGCGGCGGACGCGTGGTTCAGTTGCCGTGCAGGTAGTCCTGCAGCGGGTACTCGCTGAAGCGCCCCCACTCGCGGACGTCGCCGGCGAACGTCAGGTAATCGTCGTGGACGCGCGCGTAGAAGGGGTTCGCCGCCCGATGGACGTCGTGCAGCTCGTTCATGGCGGCCTCGAAGTGGCGCAGGACCGCGAGCGGGAACGTCCGCACCTGCGTGCCCCCCGCGATGAGACGCTTGAGCGCCGCGCCGTTGCGCGACTCGTAGCGCGACAGCATGTCCAGGTTGACCGCTTGGGCCACCGTCTCGATGGCCTGCTGGATGTCGGCCGGCAGCCCCCTGAAGGTGTCGAGGTTGACGTAGAGCCCGAGCGCCGGGCCGGGCTCCTGCCACGCCGGACCGTAGTAGTACGGCGCCGCGCGGTGGAGGCCGAGGATCTCGTCGTCGTAGGGTCCGACCCACTCCGCGGCGTCGACGGTGCCGCGCTCGAGCGCCAGGTAGATCTCGCCCGCGGCGATCGTCTGGGTGTTGCCGCCGGCGCGGGTGAACACCTGGCCGCCCAGGGCGGGGATGCGCATCGACAGGCCCCGGATGTCGTCGGGGGTGTTGATCTCCTTCTTGAACCAACCGCCCATCTGGACCCCGGTGTTGCCGGCCGGGAAGGCGATGAGGTCGTCGCGCTCGTTGAGCTCGTTCCACAACGCGATGCCGTTGCCGTCGTAGAACCACGCGTTGGTCTGCTGGGCGTTCAGGCCGAACGGCATGGCGGTGAAGAACCCGTGCGTCTGGTCCTTGCCGACGTAGTAGTACGCCGCGGTGTGGCCGAAGTCGAAGGCGCCCGACGAGACGGCGTCGTACACCTCCAGCGCGCCAACCTGCGCGCCCGCCGGGTAGACCTCGATCTCCACGGCGCCATCGGTGAGCGCACGGAGCTGTTCCGCGGCCCGGGTGGCGGTCCCGTACAGGGTGTCGAGCGCGGTCGGCCACGAGGTGACCATCTCGAACCGGAAGCTCGCCCGCTGGGCATTGGCGAACATCAGCGGCGAGAGCGAGGCGCTCGCGGCCACCACGCCCGCCTTCTTCAGGAAATCGCGACGCTTCATACCGGCATCTCCTTACGTCCTTGGTGATATAGGTTCGGAAACCTGCGACACCATACACCACGATCCCTCGCGCCACGCCGGCGCCCCGACGACGGCGCCGAAGCGCCGTCCAGCACATGAAGAACGCGTGATGCACGGGCGCCGGGACGGTATCGGCGCCGATCCAGCGCCTGCAGTTCCGTCGCTGGGACGAGATCTCGCTGATCACGATCGTGATCGTCGTGACGATCATCGTCGTCGACACGGTCGGTTCGAGTTTACGGAGGCGCCTCGTATGATCGTCGTACCTCGCCATAGAAGGAGCCCCACATGCGCCACCACCGCCTCGCCCTCGCCCTCGCCGCCCTCCTCCTGATCGGCGCCGCCAGCGCCCAGAACTGGTTCGGCGTCCGCAGCGGCTACCCGCTCGGCGCCACACTGCACTACGGCATGAGCAACGCGCTCTCGCGCGGCGCCGACCTGCGCATCTCCGGCCGCCTGGTCTCGAGCGGCGGCAGCGTCTCCTTCGGCGTCGGCGCCGACGCCATGCTGGGCGTGTTCGCGGACGGGCCGGTCACGGCCTACGTCGGCGGCGGCCCGTTGCTCGAGTTCGGCAGCAACCGCGCCGAGCTCGGCGTCCAGGGGCTCGTGGGCGGCCAGTTCCGCTTCGCCCAGGTCGGCCTCGCGCCGCTGGGGGTCTTCCTGGAGGGGAGCGTCGGCGGCTCGATCAGCCTGTCGGGCGGCACGGCCCGCATCCCCTGGTTCGGCGCCGCGCTCGGCTTCAACTGGTACTTCTGAACGCCGGGCCTCGGCCCGCGCCCCAGCCGGGCCTCGGCCCGCGCCCCAGCCGGGCCGCAGCCCGCGCCCTAGCCGCCCCGCCGCTGCGCGAGCAGCCAGTCGAACAGCTCGTCGGTCGCGTACGCGTTCGTCCACGCGTCGTGCGCCACGCCGGGGTAGGTCGTCAGCCGGGCCTCGCCGCCCAGGGCCTCGACGGCGGCGACCAGCCGCCGCGAGTCCTCGACCGCCACCACCGGGTCGTCCTCGCCGTGGAACGCCCACAGCGGCAGCCGCGCCATGCCCGGGGTGACGTAGTAGAAGGTCCAGGGCCCGCTGATCGGCGCGAGGGCCGCGAAGCGCTCGGGGTGCGTGGCCGCCAGGTGGACGACGCCGGCGCCGCCGAGGCTCAGGCCCGTGAGGAACACGCGGTCGGGGTCGATGCCGACGCGCGCCATGACGTCGTCGACGAGCGCCATGACGGCCGGGTACTGCTGCGCCCACACCTGCCCGTCGGGGCACTGCGGCGACAGCACCACCGCCGGCAGCTCGAGCCCGTCTTCGATCCGTCGCGGCAGCCCGTGGCGGCGCAGGCTCTCCAGGTCGTCGCCGCGCTCACCGGAGCCGTGCAGGAAGACGATGAGCGGCCAGTCGCGGCGCGCCTCGACACCCGCGGGGAGGTGCAGCAGGTAGGGCAGCCGAACGGGCGTGACCAGGTCGACGGCGAAGGTGTCTGCGTTGAGGTCCATGGCCCACGCTACCGGGACGCGGCGGGACATCGGTCCGGGCGCGCCACCCCGGGACCCCTGCGCCCGGTCACGGACGCTCGTCGTCGTCGACGTCCAGCGCGGGCAGGCGCAACGAGAAGCTCGTGTCGCCCGGGCGGCTCGCCAACGCCAGCTCGGCGCCGTGCGCCCGCGCGATCTGGCGCGCGATCGCCAGGCCCAGACCCGCGCCGCCGCCCCCGGAGGTCCAGAACTTCTCGAACACCGCCGACTGCAACTCGGGCGGCACGCCGGGCCCGACGTCGTGGACCTCGACCACCACCGCGCCATCGGCCACGCGCGCGCGCAGCGTGACGCCGGCCGGCCCGGCGGCGCGCACTCCGTTGGCCGTGAGGTTGCGCACCAGCTGCCGCAGCCGCTCGGGATCGCCCAGCACCGTCATGCCGCTCTCGCCCTCGACCACCACGCCCGGGAACTCCTCGGCCACCGGCCGCAGGACGTCGCTCACCGGATCGACGAGGAACGGGTCGACCTCGTGCACGGCGTCGCCGCGCGACAGCTGCAGCAGGTCGCCCACCAGCCGCGCCATCCCGCGCGCGACGCGCTGCGCATCGGCGAGCTCGCGGCGCACCTCGGGATCGGCCTTGCGCGCGGCCCGCTCGAGGAACCCCTGCAGCGACGTCAGCGGGGTCCGCAGCTCGTGCGACGTCTCGGCCAGGAAGGCGCGCTGGGCGTCCAGCGCGTCGCGCAGGCGGCCGATGAGGTCGTTGAGCACCCCGGTCAGGCGCCCGACCTCGTCGCGCGGCCCGAGGTCGGGGATCGGCTCGAGCTGGTCGGGTCCCAGGCGCTGGGCCGCCCGTGCCAGCCGGCGGATCGGCCGCACGATCTCGAGCGCCACCGCGGAACCGACCAGCGCGGACAGCGCGACCAGCGCCGCCGTCGCCCAGCCGAGCGCCCGGGCGAGCCGGGCGAGCGACGCGCCGATGAAGGCCGTGTCGCCGACCACGGCGACGACGCCGAACTCGAAGGGCCGCAGCGCGACCTGGACGGACCGGCCCGCCAGTTGGCCGCGCCACGCCCGCGGCAGGTCGCGGGCGTCCGCGAGTGCCTCGCGCGGCACGGACGCGTCGGGCGCCGCGAAGCGCGGCTCGCTGGCGACGAGCAGCGCGCCGAGCGGGTCGTACAGCTGCACGATGACGCCGCCGGTCGGCCCGGCGAGCTGGTCGCGCGCGCTGCCGGCGCCGCCCGCGCGGTAGAGGTCGGCCACGCGGGCGGCGTCGGCGTCCAACGCCCCCTGCAGCGTGCCGCGCAGGCTCTCGCGCACGACCACGAAGGCCGTCAGCGACGCGATGGCGGCGAGCAGCCCGATGGCGAGGCTGGCGAGCACCGCGCCGCGCCACGCGAGCGGCCATGCGCGGCGCGTGCCCGCAGTCCGCACGGGCCGCGCTTGCGCGCGGCGCTCGCGCGCAGGGACGGGGCCCGCGTCGGCCACCCCGTCAGCCCTTGAGCGCGTAGCCGACCCCGCGGACGGTGCGGATCACCCCGAAACCGCCGGCGTCGCGCAGCTTGCCGCGGATGTTGGCGACGTGTACGTCGACGACGTTCGAGGCCGGCGGGAGGTCCTCGCCCCAGACGTTCCGTTCGATCTCGGCGCGGCCGTACACGCGCCCGGGCTGCGCCGCCATGAACGCGAGCAACGCGAACTCGCGCGGCGACAGCCGCACCTCCGTGCCCGCCCACCACACCTGGCGCCGCACGGGATCGATCGTGAGGTCGCCGATCTCCTTGGGGGCCCCGACGTGCTGCTTGCGCAGCTGCACCCCGACGCGGGCGAGCAGCTCCTCGACGTGGAACGGCTTGACCAGGTAATCGTCGGCGCCGGCGTTGAGCAGCTCGACCTTGGTGGCGACGTCGTCCCGGGCCGTGAGGATGAGGATGGGCGTCACGTCGTGCCGCCGCACGCGGCGCGCGATCTCGGCGCCCGACAGGTCGGGGAGGCCCAGGTCGAGCACGATGAGGTCGGGCTGCAGCTCGCGGATGGCGGTCAGGCCGCGCACGCCGCCGTCGAACGCGTGCACCTCGTAGCCGGCCTCGCTCAGTTCGAGCGTCAGCAGGCGGGCGATGTCGAGGTCGTCCTCGACGATGACGATGCGTTGGGGCACGGCGCTCACCTCCGCGTGACGAGCAAGAGGACGATGTCGCGCTCCTCGGCCAGCCAGCGCCGCAGCGAGACGGGCTCCTCGTGATCGGCGAAGCGCACCCATACGTCGGCGCGGTCGTCCGCGACGCGGCCGAACAGCGCCCTCGCCGGGGAGAGGGCCTCGGCCACCTCCTCGGCGCTGGCGTTCGGCGGGAACACCAGCAGGCGCAGCTCCGTGCCGGCGTCCAGCGGCAGGTCGACGATCAGTTCACGGTCGTCGGTGACGCGTCCGCTCGAGTAGACCGTCAGGAGGTCGGGCGACACCAGCCGCAACTCCGTGCCGACCGGGAAGGCCGGAAGCAGCGAGGCCGCCTGGCCCAGCAGGAACCAGAACAGCAGGCCCGACATGCCGTCATGCTACCAACGCCGCCCGCGCGCCAGCCGGCCCCAGGCGGGAAGAGGTTCACAATCTCTTCATGACGCAGAGGAACCGGGTAGGATGGCTCCGACCATGCCCCATGTCCTCGCGCCCCACGCGCCCCCCATCGTCGCTCGACGCCGCGGTCGGCTCGTCCGGCGATCGGCGTCCGCGCTGGTCGCCGTGCTGCTGGCGTCGATCGCGTGGGCCCAGGTGTTCTCGTCGGAGCGCTACTACCAGGAGTGCCTGGGCTTCGAGGCCGGCGGCGACCTCACCACCGCGCGCCAGAGCTGCCTCTCCGCGCTCGAGGTCGATGCTCGCCGAACCGACGTGCAGTTGGTCCTCGGGCGCATCGAGTTCGCGCTCGGCGAGCTCGGCTCGGCGGAGAGCCGCCTCACGCGCGTGCGGCCGCAGCTCGAGGGCGCGGAGGTCGACGTCCTGCTCGCCGAGATCCTCGTGGCCGGCGACCGCGCCGACGAGGCGCGGAGCTTCGTCGGCGCGGCCCGCTCGAAGCTGCAGCAGCGCCCCGACCTGCGGCTGAGCGCCCGCCTCGCCTTCCTCGAAGGCCGCATCGCCGAAACGGACGGCGAGCTGAACGCCGCGCTGACCAACTACCAACGCGCGATCGACGCGAACGGTATCGAGCTGGCGTACCGGCTCGCGGACGCCACGCTGCGCTGGCGCACCGGCGACCTCGACGGCGCCGCCCGCCAGCTCCGCGACTACGAGACCGTCACCGGCGACGTCCGCTCGCCCGACGTCAAGGCGCTCCTCGGTCGCATCGCCTGGGCTCAGGGCCGCGCCGAGGAAGCCGTCGGTCACATCGAGACGGCCCTGGCGTTGCGCGACCTGCGCGACAGCTCGGGCCAGGCGGCGGACCTCCAGGTGCTGTCGATCCTCTACTACGGGCAGGGCGACCTCCAGCGCGGCGGCCTGGCCCTGCGCGAGGCCACCCTGCGCGGGAACCTGCTCGCGTCGTTCGGCGGCAACACCGTGCTCTGGATGCTGGCGCTGTTCGTGCTACTGGCGCTGCACCTCATCGGCGAGTCGCGGCGCAACGACGAGGTCACCCCACAGGAGGAGGGCCCCAAGCGCTGGACGGTCGGGTCGGCCTACGGCGTCTTCTTCGCGGCGGCGCTCATGGGCCTCGCCAGCGCGGTGATCTTCGGCGTCGTCGTGTACGGCAACCTGCTCGCCCTGCTCACGCCGCACCAGCAGCACGAGGCGCGCGCCGTGTACCTGATCATGTTCGCGGTCGTGGCCTCGCTGCTCGCCTGGCAGCGGACGCGGGCGCTCGGCTGGAACGCAGGGCAGCGCCTGGCCGGCAGCGCGGACGGCGTCGCCGCCGGCATCGTGGTCGGCGCCGTCGTCTATGCCGCCATGCTCGCCTACCTGATCTACGTCCCGCGGGGTGGCTGGGCCGGGCCGTTCTTCATCGACCTGGCGTGGCCGACGGCGATGCGCTTCGCGGCGCTGGCGGTGGTGCCGGTCGCCGAGTTCTACTTCCGCGGCTTCCTGCGGCCCGCGATCGAGGAGCGCTACGGCGCGGGCCTCGGCGTCGCGATCGTGACGATCGTGTGGGCACTCGCGTTCGCCACGCCGATGGCCGCGCTGGTGCCGATCGGCCTCGCCCTCGCCGAGATCGACCGGCGCCGCCCCAACGGCCTGACGGCCGTGGTGGCGCTGTGGATCGCCTGGATCGGCCTGGCCGTCACGGTGTCGATCGCGCCCTACGTCCGCGGCCTCTTCCTCTAGGCCGCGCGTGGCCGCCCCCGACGACTGGCTGGCGCGACCGCTGCGGGTGCTCAACGTCGGCCGCCGCGGCTACGCGCCGCTGACCCGGCGCGACGACCTCGGGCTCGTCGGCCTGGCGTTCCTGGACCCCAGCGTGGCGCAACGGCACCTGGACGCCGTCCTGCGCGCGGCCGCCTCGGCGAACGCCGGCGCGTCGCGGAGGCCTTCCCCGGCGCTGCTCACGCTCGCCGCCGACGACCTGCGCGCGCGCGAGGAGTGGCTGCGCGCGGTGCTCGACGCCGGCGCCGCCCGGGTCGCCTTCGATCCGCCGCCGGGCGCCCCGCTGCAGGGCGAACTCACGGCGGCCCTGTTGGCCGAGGTGACGAGCTACAAGCGCGGCCTCGCCTGTCTTTGACCTGACGCGTGCTTGGCACGCGCACGCGCGGCCGCGCCGTCACGCGCCGCATCGGCCCGCGCGTTCGCCCGCAGCCACGCCAGCGGGTAGCGGTTGCCGCGCCAGCGGACGTGCCCGGTGAGGAGCGCCCGCCCGGCCGATCGCAGGAGCGCCGCGACCAGCAGCGTCACCGTCAGCGGATGCGC
>JAHYJQ010000149.1 GCA_019429025.1 Trueperaceae bacterium
CCCGCGCCGGTAACGCGCGGCCGCGGGCCGGCAACGCGCGGCCCCGCGCCGGTAACGCGCGGCCGCGCGCTGGCGCCGCGCGGCCCCGCGCCGGCAACGCGCGGCCGCGCACGTTCACAGCCCCGGCAGCGCGCGGATCCCCAGGCCGGGGTGCTCCTCCTGGAAGTAGTCGACCTCGCGCGCGTGGCGGAACAGCACCGCGGGGGTGCCGTCCAGGTCGATGACCAACTTGCCGAAGCGACCGGGGCTGACCGGCGTGGCGTCGAGCCAGCGGACCAGCGTGTACGGCTCGGGGGTCAGCAGGACCTCGACGTTGTACTCGTCGCCCATGCGGTGGGCGAAGACGTCGAACTGCAGCCGGCCGACCGCGCCCAGCACGGCATCGCGCGCGCCCTGGGCGGGGTAGAAGCGCTGCACCACGCCCTCCTCGGCGAGCTCGTCGAGCCCCTTGCGGAAGGCCTTGTCGCGCTGCGCGTCGCGCGGGCGCACGGTGGCGAAGGTCTCCGGCGCGAAGCGTGGCAGCGGCGGCACCCGCACGCCCTCGCGGGTGGAGAGCACGTCGCCGATGCGCAGGACGCCCGGGTTGATCAGCCCGACCACGTCGCCGGGGTGGGCGACGTCGACGGTCTCGCGCTCGTCGGCGAACAGCGTGTGGGCGCGGGCGAGCTTGATCTTGCGGCCGCTGCGCACGTGCGTGGCGGTCATGCCGCGCTCGAACACGCCGGTGGCGACGCGCGCGTAGGCGGTGCGGTCGCGGTGGCGGCGGTCGAGGTTGGCCTGCAGCTTGAACACCACCGCCGTGAAGTCCGGTCCGCCCACCGGCAGCGTCTCGCCGTCGGCGGTGTGGAGGTCGTCGGGCGCCGGCGCGAGGCGCACGAAGTGCTCGAGGAAGATGTCGACACCGAAGTTGTTCAGCACGCTGCCGAAGAACACGGGCGTCACCCGCGCGGCCAGCACCTCCGCCGGCTCCACCGGCGGCAGCAGCGCCTCCACGGTCTCGATCTCGTCGACGAGCCGCGCGTGCGCCTCCGTGCCGAGCAGCTCGGCCAGCCGCGGGTCGTCGACGCCGCCCACGGCCACGACGCCGGCGCGGCCGCCGCGCTCGGCGCGCTCGTAGAGGTGCACCGCGCGCCCGGGTCGGTCGTACACGCCGCGGAACTGCGGGCCGCTGCCGATCGGCCAGGTGACCGGCGAGGTCGCCAGCCCCAGCACCTGCTCGACCTCGTCGAGCAGGTCGAACGGGTCGCGGGCGGGGCGGTCGAGCTTGTTGATGAAGGTGAAGGTCGGCAGGCCGCGGCGCCGGCAGACCTCGAACAGCTTGAGCGTCTGCGCCTGCACCCCGCGCGCGGCGTCGAGCAGCATGACCGCGGCGTCCGCGGCGGTCAGCGTGCGGTAGGTGTCCTCGCTGAAGTCCTGGTGGCCGGGGGTGTCGAGCAGGTTGAGGACGTGCCCGTCGTAGTCGACCTGCAGCGCCGCCGAGGTCACCGAGATGCCGCGCTCGCGCTCCAGGGCCATCCAGTCGGAGGTGGCGCCCTTGGTGCCGGTCTTGCCGCCCACCATGCCGGCCTCGCGGATGGCGCCCGAGTACAGCAGCAGCTTCTCGGTCAGGGTGGTCTTGCCGGCGTCGGGGTGCGAGATGATGGCGAAGGTCCGGCGGCGGGCGACCTCGGGGGGGATGGCGGCGAGGCTCACGGCGAGCGAGGTTAACCCGGCGGGGCGGTCTTGCGCGTCTCGCCGCCCGGTGTCACGGCGCCAGCGTGGTCAGCCCCCCAGCGCGGCGGCCAGCTCCGCGGCCGTCGGCGGGTCGGCGCCGGCGCGCGTGCAGGTGATCGACGCCGCCGCGACCGCGCGCCGCAGCAGCGCGGTCCAGGCGTCGTCGTCGAGCTCGCGTGGATGCGGCCGCTCGAGCAGTCCGCTCGTCAGGCCGGCGGTGAAGGTGTCGCCTGCGCCGACCGTGTCGACGACCTCCACCCTGCGGCTGGGCACGGCCAGCGGGGGGCGGCCGGGGCGGTACAGGCGCGCGCCGTCCTCGCCGGCGGTCACGACGACCGCGGCGACGCCGGTGGCGAGCCAGCCGGCGGCCGTCTCGGCCTCCTCGCCGCCGAGGTAGGCGAGGTCCTCGTCGCTCACCTTGACGACGTCGACGAGCGGCACCCAGGTGGCGAACTCGCGGCCGAACGCGTCCGGCCCGGACCACAGCGCGGGGCGCGCGTTCGGGTCCAGCACCCAGGTGACGGCGCCGCGGCCCGCGCGGCCGGTCTCGCGCACGATGTCGTGGAAGGCCGTCCGCGACGGCTCGCGCAGCAGCGACACGGTGACGTTCCCGATGGACACCGACGGGGGGAGCGCCGGCCGCGGCCGGGGGTCGTAGCTGACGTCGGCCGTCTCCGCCCGGTAGAAGCCGTAGGTCGCCCGGCCGTCGGCGTCGACGGTGACCACGGCCATGCTGGTCGGCTCGGGCCCGGTCTCGGCCAGCCGCAGGTCGACGCCGGAGGCGGCGAGGTGTTCGCGCAGCTGCGCGCCGAAGGCGTCCTGCGAGAAGCGCGTGAGCATGGCGGTCGGCGCGCCGAGCCGGGCCGCCGCCACCGCCGCGTTGAGCGGGGAGCCGCCGGGGTGGGCGTGGTAGGCGGTGCGGCCGCCGCGATCGGCGTCCGCCTGGCCGATCAGGTCGACGATCGACTCGCCCAGGCTCACGATGCGCGGGTCCGGGGTGTGGGTCATGCGACGATGATACGGGCCCGGTCGGCTTCCCGGGCCGGGACGTTGATCGCTATCGACGCCCCCCTTCCGCGGGTCACCGTGGGAGGGCACTGCGCCGCCGCCCGGGCCAGGTCTCGCGCGTCGGGCGCCAACGTGTCACGCTGAGCCCGCATTCGATGGCTCCAGGAGGACAAGATGAGCGATTCCGTCAAAGACAGCACGGCCGCGCCCGACGCCGCTGACGCGGTGTGGGTGTACGGCTTCGACCAGCTCGATCAGGTCGAGGCGACCCTACCGCCCGGCGACTGGGAGGGTGTCCGCGGGCTGCTCGGCGGCAAGGGCGCCAACCTCTTCGAGATGACCCGCCTCGGCGTGCCGGTGCCCCCCGGCTTCACCGTCACCACGGCGGCCTGCAACGCCTACCTCGACCACGACCGCAACTTCCCCGACGGCATGTGGGACCAGGAGCTGGCGGCGCTCGAGCGCGTCGAGACGGTCACCGGCAAGGTCTTCGGCGACCCGCACAAGCCGCTGCTGGTCTCCTGCCGCTCGGGCTCGAAGTTCTCCATGCCCGGCATGATGGACACCGTCCTCAACATCGGCCTCAACGACACCACCGCCGAGGCGATGGTCAAGGACACCGGCGACGAGCGCTTCGTCTTCGACGCCTACCGCCGCCTGGTGCAGATGTTCGGCTGCGTCGTCATGGGCATCGACGACGAGCCGTTCGAGGAGGTCATCGCGGAGGAGAAGGAGGCGCGGGGACTCAAGCTCGACGTCGAGCTCGACGCCGCCGCCTGGCGCCGCGTCACCGAGCGCTTCAAGGGCCTCTACCGCGCGTTCACCGGCAGCGACTTCCCGCAGGACCCGCTCAAGCAGCTCGAGCTCGCCACCCGCGCCGTGTTCAACAGCTGGTTCGGCAAGCGCGCCGTCGACTACCGCAACGCCACCGGCATCCGCCACGACCTCGGCACCGCGGTCAACATCCAGACCGTCGTGTTCGGCAACATGGGCGTCGGCTCGGGCACCGGCGTCGCCTTCACCCGCAACCCCAACACCGGTGAGAAGGTCCTCTACGGCGACTACCTCATGAACGCCCAGGGCGAGGACGTCGTGGCCGGCATCCGCAACACGGAGCCGATCTCGCAGCTGAAGAGCGAGATGCCGCAGGTGTACCAGGAGTTCGTCGACATCTGCGACCGCCTCGAGGCGCGCTTCTCCGACATGCAGGACGTCGAGTTCACGATCGAGCGCGGCAAGCTGTGGATGCTGCAGACGCGCAACGGCAAGCGCACCGCGCGCGCCGCGATCCAGATCGCCGTCGACCTGGCGGGGGAGGGCCTGATCGACCAGCGCGAGGCGCTGCTGCGGGTCACGCCCGACCAGGTCGACCAGCTGCTGCACCCGCAGTTCACCGAGGCGACCCGCAAGGACGCCGTCGTGGCCGGCAAGCGCCTGGTCGAGAAGGCCGTCAACGCCAGCCCCGGCGCCGCCGTCGGCCGCGCGGTCTTCGACGCCGACACCGCGGAGAAGTGGGCGGCGAACGGGGAGGCCGTCATCATGGTGCGGCCCGAGACCAAGCCCGACGACGTGCACGGCATGATCGCCTCCAAGGGCATCCTCACCTCGCGCGGCGGGGCCACCAGCCACGCGGCCGTGGTCGCGCGCCAGTTCGGCACGCCGGCCGTCTGCGGCGCCGAGACGCTGAAGATCGACGTCGAGCGCAAGGCGATGAGCATCGCCACGAGCGAGGGCCCGGTGTACGTGCGCGAGGGCGACTGGATCAGCCTCGACGGCGCCACCGGCGAGGTGTTCCTCGGCCAGCTGCCGACCCACGAGCCCGATGTCGCCAAGGAGGAGGCGCTCGCCACCCTGCTCGGCTGGGCGGACCAGCACCGCAAGCTCGGGGTGTGGGCCAACGCGGACTACCCCGCCGACGCCAAGCGCGCCCGCACCTTCGGCGCCGAGGGCATCGGCCTGTGCCGCACCGAGCACATGTTCTTCGAGGAGGCCCGCCTGCCGCTGGTCCAGTCGATGATCATGGCCGACACCGAGGAGCGCCGCGCGGCCGCGCTCGACTTCCTCCTGCCGCTGCAGCGCAGCGACTTCGAGGGGCTGTTCGAGGCGATGGAGGGCCGGCCGGTCATCATCCGCCTGCTCGACCCCCCGCTGCACGAGTTCCTCCCCGCCTACGACGACCTGCAGCAGGACCTGACCGACCTCAAGGTGCGCATCCAGCACGCGACCAGCCTCACCGAGATCGACGAGGCCCTCGCCGAGGTGCGGCGCAAGGAGGACCTGCTGGCGCGCGTCTCCGACCTGCGCGAGTCCAACCCGATGCTCGGCCTGCGCGGCGTCCGCCTGGGCGTCATCTACCCGGAGATCAGCGCGATGCAGGTGCGGGCGATCCTCGAGGCCGCCGCCAACGTCATCCGGCGCGGCACCCCGGCGCACCCCGAGATCATGATCCCGTTGACGAGCGACCTCGGCGAGCTCGCCGTCATGCGCAAGATCGTCGACGAGGTGGCGGCCAAGGTCCAGGAAGAGATGGGCAACGGCATCGACTTCAAGTTCGGCACGATGATCGAGATCCCGCGCGCCGCGCTCACGGCCGGCACGCTGGCCGAGACCGCCGAGTTCTTCAGCTTCGGCACCAACGACCTCACCCAGACGACCTACGGCATCAGCCGCGACGACGCCGAGGGCAAGTTCCTCATGCAGTACGTCGAGCAGGGCGTCATCGCCTCCAACCCCTTCCAGCACCTGGATCCCGACGGCGTCGGCCAGCTCGTGCGCCACGCGGTCGAGCACGGCCGCAAGACCCGCCCCGACCTGCACGTGGGCATCTGTGGCGAGCACGGCGGCGACCCCAAGTCGATCGCCCTGTGCCACGACATCGGCCTCGACTACGTCAGCTGCAGCCCCTTCCGCGTCCCGGTGGCGCGGCTGGCGGCGGCGCAGGCGGCCATCCAGTCGCCGGAGGCCTGATCTCCCGGCCTCACCTAGCGCCCGGCCGGGCGTCCGCTGCATGAACGAACGATGACGTGTTCGCTGCCCCCGCCGTCACGGCGGGGGCAGCCACGTTCTGCAATCACCTTCATCGATGCCGTGCGCTCCTCGCGCACGGCATCGATCGATCCCATCGGCCGTCGCGCGGGCGCGCGGCGAACCCCTCTTCTCGGGGGTACCTGCATGCGTATCCGTTCCGTCCTCGTTGCGCTCGGCACGCTCGCGCTCTTGCTCGCCGGCGTGGCGCAGGCCCAGACGCGCCTCGTCGTCGGCAACATCTCGGAGGCCGTCAACCTCGACCCGCGGCTCATCTCCGATACCTACTCGTTCCAGCGCATCTACACGATCTTCGAGCCGCTGCTGGTGTGGGAGAAGGACCTCTCGTACCGGCCGCGGCTGGCGACCGACTGGTCGTTCAGCGACGACGGCAGCGCCATCACCTTCCAGCTGCGCGAGGGCGTCAAGTTCCACCACGGCACCGAGTTCACCTCCGCCGACGTCAAGTACACGGTCGAGTGGATGACGAACCCCGACAACCCCGTCCTCAACCGCCAGCTGTGGAACAGCCTCGCGCGCGTCGACACCCCAGACCCGTACACCGTCGTCGTGCACATCGACCCGCCGAACGTGTGGGCCCTGAACGCCATGGCGCGGCTGCCGATCGTGCCGGCCGACAGCGGCGACCTCGAGAGCTTCCCGACCAACCCCAGCGGCACCGGCCCGTTCGAGTTCGTCGAGTGGGTGCGCGACGACCGCCTGGTCGTGCGCAAGTTCGAGGACTACTGGGATCCGGAGCGCGGCAACGTCGACGAGGTCGTCATCCGCAACATCCCCGAGGACGCCGCCCGGCTGCTGGCCTTCGAGGCCGGCGAGGTCGACCTCTACCACGGCCAGGTCGTCCCGCTCGAGGTCGACCGCCTCGAGGCGGACGGCGTCGTGACCCGCACGACGGGTCTCGGCTGGACCTACCTCGGCTTCAACACGCGCCTCGCGGAGCTGGCCGACGCCCGCGTGCGCCAGGCCTTCTACCACCTCCTCCCCTCCGAGGCGATCGTGCAGCGCGTCTACAACGGCATCGGCACCGTGAGCGTCGGCCCGATCTCGCAGGACTCGATCTACTTCAGCCCCGACGTGCCCGCGTACCCCTACGACCCGGAGCGCGCCCGCGAGCTGCTCGCCGAGGCCGGCTTCGCGGACGGCTTCAGCCTCCGCCTGCACACCAACAGCAACAACGCGGTGCGCATGCAGATCGCCGAGATCCTGCAGTTCGAGGCCGCCCAGGTCGGCATCCAGATCGAGTTCACGGGCGAGGAGTTCGGCGCGTTCATCGACCGCATCCTCGGCGAGGACCGCGACTTCGACCTGTTCATCCTCGGCTGGGCCGGCAACGTCGACCCCGACTACGCCACCTACGGCCTGTTCCGTACCGAGGCGTCGACCAACTACACCGGCTACAGCAACCCGGTCGTCGACGAGCTGCTCGACCGCGGCCGCACGCTCGAGCCGGGTTCCCCCGAGTCGGTCGCCAACTACCAGCAGATCCAGAACCTGCTGATGGCCGACGTCCCCTTCGCGTTCTTCAACAACAGCGAGGAGATCGGCCTGGTGCAGGACTGGATCGAGGGCTGGGGCGTGCACCCGTACTCCTCGAGCACCTACATGGACCTGCACAAGGTGGCCAAGAGCCGCTGACCCTCGATCCGGGTTGCTCCGGCAACCCGGCACGGTCAAGCCATGCGGGGGCGCGCCATCTGGCGCGCCCCGTTCTCGTGGTCGGTTGCGTGGGGTCCCGTGGCGGGCGGCGGTCCGCGAGGCCGCCCGAGGTCCCGCCGGCTACCAGCGCCAGGCGGTGGGCGCGGGCGCCCCC
>JAHYJQ010000150.1 GCA_019429025.1 Trueperaceae bacterium
CCCGCCGCGATGCGGCGCGACGCCGGTCCCAGGCGGGTCGCCGCTCGAGGACGCCCGCGCCGCGCCGGAGCGGGCGTCAAGCATCCCCCCGGCACGCGGGGCAGAGGCCGTAGAGCGTCAACGCGTGGTCGTGGACCTCGAAACCGCCGGGCAGGGTCACGCCCTCGAGCACGGCCACCGGACAGGTCGCGTGCAGCTCGAAGACCTGGCCGCAGCGCTCGCAGCGGAAGTGGTGGTGGTGCTCGCGACCGGCGCGCTCGTAGCGGGCGGACTCGTTCGGCAGGTGGACGGAGACGACGTCGCCGTGCTCGGCGAGCGAGGCGAGGTTGCGGTAGACGGTGGCGAGCCCGAGGCTGGGGTGGTGGGCGGCGGCGCGCTCGAGCACCTGCTGCGGCGTGAGGGGGCCGGCGGCCTCGTCGAGGGCCTGCAGGATGGCGCGTCGCTGGGAGGTCTGGCGCATGACGCGGCGAGCGTACCACCGGTCGTCCGCGCGGCGCCGCTCAACGAGAACCGGTTCTCGGCCCGACGGCGTCGGGTACCGGCCTCGCTCGCCAGCGGGCCCGCGCGCCCCCGTGGCCTCAGCGCCGGCGCGATCGCATCGGGCCGAGCGGCTCGCCGCCGAGCAGGTGGAGGTGGAGGTGGTCGACCTCCTGGCCGCCGTGGGCCTTGCAGTTGACGATGAGCCGGTAGCCGTCCTCGAGGCCCTCCTGCTCGGCGACGCGCCGCGCGGCGGTGAACAGCCGGCCCAGCGTGGCCTCGTCCTCGGGGCCGACGTCGGCGGCGCTGGGGATGACGTGGTTGGGGACGATCAGCACGTGCACGGGCGCCTGCGGGTGCAGGTCGCGGAACGCGGTGACCATCTCGTCGCGGTAGACGACGTCCGCCGGGATCTCGCCGCGGACGATCTTCATGAACACCGTGTCGTTGGCCATGGCCCGAGTCTACGGCAGCGGCCGCGTCGATGGCGGCGGTCACGCGCCGGCGGTTGACGGCGGGGGCGCGGGGACGCGTGCACCGATCGGCGATGAGAATGAGAGGCAATTCTCAGTAAATGCCGACCCCCCGACGGGGCGCCGCGGACGGGGCGGCGCGCTGATCGACGTCGTCGCCCGCGCGTCAGCCGGCCGCCGCCTTCAGCTCCGCCATCGTGAACAGCGGGCGCAGCACGACGCCGGCCTCGGCCAGCGCCTCGGGGCCGCCCGCCTGGCGGTCGATGACGCACAGCGCGTACTCGACCTCGGCGCCGGCGGCGCGCAGGTCGGCCGTCGACAGCACCACCTGGCCGCCCGAGGTCACCACGTCCTCGATGACCAGCACGCGCTTGCCGTCGACGTCGCTGCCCTCGGCGAGCCGGCGGGTGCCGTACGGCTTGGCCTGCTTGCGCACGAAGGCGGTGGGGATGCCGGTCAGCTGCGACAGCATGACCGCCAACGGGACGCCGCCGAGCTCGAGCCCGGCGAGCACCTCGGTGCCGTCGGGCACCATCGGCACCAGGGCCAGCGCGATCGCGCGCAGCAGCTCGGGATCGGCCTCGAAGCGGTACTTGTCGAAGTACTCGTGGCTGATCGCCCCGGACCGCAGCAGGAACTCGCCGGTCAGGTGGGCGTGGGCGTGGACGGAGGCGGCCAGGTCGTTGCGGTCCATGGTCGTCATGGTACGCCGGGGTGCGCCGCGCGTGACCCGGCGGCGCTGCCCGGATCTGGTTGAGTGGCGCCGGGTGGTGTGCTACACTCGCAAGGTTGGGTCCGGGACCTCGCCCGGCCATTCGGAACGCACCGCGGCACGGCCGCACCTCACGCGGCCCGGCCGCCCCAAGGAGCAACCCACGATGGCGCGAAACGCATCGGCGATGAAGTACCACAAGCAGTCGGAGAAGCGGCGTCTGGCCAACAGGGGCCGCAAGACGACGATCCGCACCTTCACCAAGAAGGCCGTCGGCGCCGCCGAGACGGGCGACGCGGCGACCGCGGGCAAGTTCGAGCGCGTGGTCCAGAGCCTGGTCGACAAGGCCGCCAAGAGCTCCACGCTGCACAAGAACACCGCGGCGCGCCGCAAGTCGCGCCTCGCCAAGCGCCTGAAGAAGCTGCAGGGCGACGCGGCCCAGGCCTGATCCGCCTCTGATGGACGCCATGGCGCGCGGTGGGGAACCACCGCGCGTCGTCTTGGTATCGCCCAAGCACGCGACCAACGTCGGCGCCGCCGCGCGGGCGGTCGCGAACTTCGGGCTGGGCGGACTGTGGCTCGTGGCGCCTCGCTGCGCGCTCGACAAGGAGGCCTACGCGCTCGCCGTCCACGGCGCGGCGGTCCTCGACGCGGCGGTCGTCGTGGGCTCGCTCGACGAGGCGTTGGCCGACCGCGAGGTGGCGGTCGCCACCTCGGCGCGGCGGCGGCGGCACCACGGTCACGCCTCGGCGGACCCCGAGGACGTGCTGGCCGAGCTGGTCGGCCGGCGCTCCGCCCTGGTGTTCGGTCCGGAGGAGTCCGGCCTCGACAACGACGCGCTCGACCGCTGCCAGCGGGTCGTGACCGTGCCCACGGCGGGCCACGCTTCGATCAACCTGGCGCAGACGGTCGTCGTGCTGGGGTACCTGTGGCACCGGACGGCATCCGGTGGGCGCGCGGCCGCACCCGTCGCGGCGACCACCGCGGCCTCCGACGGACCCGCGCCGTCCCCCGACCGCGCCCCGCGCGAAGCGCGGGCTCCGCGCGAAGCGCGGGCTCCGCGCGCAGCGTTGGCTCCGCGCGCAGCGTTGGCTCCGCGCGCAGCGTTGGCTCCGCGCGCAGCGCGGGGCCAGGTGGAGGCCATGCTGGGCCAGCTGCGCGCGCTCATGCGCCGCATCGGCTACTCGGACGCCGCCCGCGAGACCGCCGTGCTGCGCAAGTACCGCGCGCTGCTGACGCGCATCGACCCCGACGCGGACGAGGTGACGCTGCTGCGCGGCCTGTGGTACCAGCTCGCCTGGGCCGTGGAGCAGGTGCCGGAACGCCTGCCGGGGCCGCTCCTGCGCGGCTGGGAGGACGAGCCGGCGGGCGACGACGAGGCGCCCGAGACGGGATCGCGCCCTCGGGACGACGGGGGTTGACGCGGACGCGGGCGGCATGGACGCCGGCCGGTCCGCGGCCCGCGTTCGGCGGCTCGACGCCGTGCCCGTCGCCCGCGCTCGCGCGCCGACCGCGGGTGTGCTAACATTTCAAGGTTGACGCGCGGGCACGCGACCCCGGCCGCCGCCCGCCCACGACACGCCCGACGAACGCGCGCGCCCGACCGCCGGAGCGCCGCCATACGCACCGGGAACGACCAGGAGGAACGCCATGCCGCGCGTGTGTGCCATCACAGGCAAGAAGACGGTCAGCCAGACCACGAGCAAGCGCAAGGGCTCGCCGAAGAAGCGCGGCGGGGTCGGCCTCAAGCAGGTCGGCGTCCACAAGCGCACCTTCAAGCCCAACCTCGTCAAGAAGACCCTGTGGGTCGACGGCGCGCCGCAGAAGGTGTGGATCAGCGCCAAGGCGCTGCGCCAGCTCGATCCCACGCTGCTCGTCAACCCCAACAAGTAACGCCGATCGCCAGCACGGTCTCGGGTCCCGCGCGGCGCGCCGCGCGGGACCTTCCCGTCTCGCGCGCGGTTGCGGCGCGGGGCGCCGTGGGTGTAGGATCGCCGCGATGAGAATCCGTTCTCGACAAGGCGTCTCCAGCCTCCTGGCCACGTGCCTGGCCGTCTTCCTCCTCACGCCCGCGGCCGCGCGCCCGAACGTCGTCGTGTCGATCCACCCGCTCTACGACCTCGTCCGCCAGATCGCCGGCGACGACGCGGACGTCGTCCGCCTCCTGGCGCCCGGCGCCTCGCCGCACACCTTCGACCCCACGCCGCGCGACGTCGCGCGCATCGTCGCGGCCGACCTCGTCGTCATGAACGGCGGGCTCGACCTGTGGCTGCGCAACCTCGTCGAGGCCAGCGGCGCGCGGGCGCCGGTGCTCGAGCTCATCGGTCTCGAGGCCGTGCGCGGCGCGCTCCGCGAGAGCTTCCCCGACCTCGTGACCGCGGACGCCGGCGGCGCCAGCTACGGCTTCAACCCGCACGTGTGGCTCGATCCGCTGGTCATGGCCGCCGCCCTCCCCGACCTGGCGCGGGCGCTGGCCGACGTCGACGCCGCGGCCGCGGACCGCTACCTGGCGCGCGCCGAGGCGCTGGTGGCCGACCTCGAGGCCCTGCACCGTGAGCTCGCGGCCGGGCTCGCGCCGCTGGCCGGCGTCGCGTTCGTGCCCTTCCACGACGCCTGGCCCTACTTCGCCGCCCGCTACGGGCTCGACCTCGTCGTCGAGATCGAACCCTTCCCCGGCCGCGAGCCCAGCCCCGCCTACCTGCGCACGGCGCTCGGGCTGATCCGCGACAGCGGCGCGCGGGTGATCTTCGGCGAGGCGCAGCTCGAGCGCCGCCCCGCGGAGGTGGTCGCGGCGGAGGCGGGCGTGGCGCTCGCCATCCTCGACCCGCTCGGCGGCGTGCCGGAGCGCGACGGCTACCAGGAGCTGCTGCGCTGGAACGCCGCCGTCCTGCTCGAGAGCCTGCGGTGAGCGGTGCCGTGGTGGCGGCCCGGGCCGCGACCCGCGCCGCCTCGCCCGTCCCCGCGCTGCACGTCCACGACGTCACCGTCCGCTTCGGCGACGCGCTCGTCCTCGACGGCGTCCGCTTCGACCTCGACCCCGGGCACTTCCTCGCCATCGTCGGTCCCAACGGCGCCGGCAAGTCCACGCTGGTGAAGGTGGCGCTCGGCCTCATCACGCCACAGCGGGGGCACGCGGCGATCTTCGGGCACGACGCCGGCGACGCCCCGGAGCGGATCGGCTACGTCCCGCAGCTCAAGACCTTCGACCGCACCTTCCCGGCGACCGCCGTGGAGCTGGTCGTCTCGGGCATCCGCCGCAACTGGCCCGTGCGGGTCGGCCAGGCGGAGCGTGCGCGGGCGATGGCCGCGCTGGGTGACGTCGGCGCCGAGGCCCTCGCCGACCGGTCGCTGGCGCGCCTCTCCGGGGGCGAGCTGCAGCGCGCGTTCCTGGCCCGCGCGCTGGTGCGCGAGCCGGACCTGGTCCTGCTCGACGAGCCCGCCACCGGCGTCGACTTCCTGGCCGAGCACGACCTCTACGACCTGCTGGAGCGCTACCAGGCGCGGCGCGGCGCCACCGTCGCGATGGTGACCCACGACCTGGCCGCGGCCCGCTTCCACGCCAGCCGCGTGCTCGTCCTCAACCGCCGCCTGCACGGCTACGGCCTCCCCGAGGACGTGCTGTGCGACGCGTGCCTGCAAGAGGCGTTCGGGCACGTCGGCCATCGCCACGCGGTGGCCCTCTAGCCGTCATGGACGGGTTCTTCGAGATCCTCGGTTTCGCGTTCATGCAGCGGGCGCTGGCCGCCGGGCTGCTCGTCGCGCTCATGAGCGGCCTGCTGGGCACCTTCGTCGTGCAGCGGCGGCTCTCGTTCCTCGGCGACGGGTTGGCCCACGCGGCCTTCGGCGGCATGGGCATCGGCGCCCTCGCCGTCGTCACCTTCGGCGTGCTGGACGCCGGCGGCGGCTGGCTGCGGCACCCGCTGTGGGTCGCCCTGCCCTTCGCCCTGCTCACCGCCCTCGGCATCGCCTACGTGCGCGACCGCACCGACCTCTCCAGCGACACCGCCATCGGGGTGTTCTTCGCGGTCTCCGTCGCGCTCGGCGTGCTCGCCTTCTCGCGCATCCCGCCCGACGTCAACCTCGGGTTCAACGTCATGGACCTGCTGTTCGGCAGCATCCTGGCGGTGCGCGCGACGGAACTCACCGCCATCGCGGTCGCGGCGGTGGTGGTGGTCGCCACCCTCGGCAGCGTGTGGGGGCGCCTGGCGTACGCGACCTTCGACGACGAGCTGGCGCGCACCGACGGCGTCCGCGCGCGCCGCCTCGAGTATCTGCTGTTCGTGCTCGCGGCCATCGTCGTCGCCGTCAGCGCCGTGGTGGTCGGGATCGTGCTCATGGCCGCCTACCTGGTGATCCCCGCCGCGGCCGCGCGCCTGTGGTCGCGCTCGCTGGCCGGCATGAGCGCGCGGGCGGTCGCCATCGGGATGACGACGACGCTGGTCGGCGTGGTCGCCTCCTTCTACCTCGACGCCCCCACCGGCAGCGCGATCATCCTGACGCAGGCGGCGGTGTTCGTCGCCGCGGTGGTGCTGCGCCGGCGCTGATCGTGTGCCGCCGACGACGGCGGCCGCCGACGACCGCGCAGGGCCACCGCCGGCGCGGCGCCGCCCACCGCGCGCCAACGCCGGCCGCGTCGACGCGGACGACCGGGTACGCCACTCGCGAAAGAATGTCGTCATGGGCGTCTGCTAGGCTGGCGACATGTTTTCCGGCCAGCGCGTGTGGCTCGACGTCGAGACGCGGCGGCGACGCATCTTCCTGGCGCTGCTGGTCCTGGGCCTGGTGGGGACGGTGGCGGGCCTCGCCATCAACCTCATGGGCCCCGGGCGCGAGCTCGTGGTCGGCGCGACCAGCGCCATCGCGTTCATGGTCCTCGGTGGCATGGCGGTCCTGTTCGGGGTGCGGCGCATCTCGAACCGCACGCTCGGCTGGGCCGTGCTGGCCGCCGGCTCGCTCCTGACGTGGTCCACGCTGTTCCGCGGTCTCTACGGCGGACCCGAGGGCCAGGGCGCCGCCGAAGGCATCCTCACCATCCTCCAGTGGGTCCCGGTCCTGCTCGTCTTCGCCTTCCTCGCCTTCGACGGCGCCCGCGCGATCTGGGTCGCCGGCGCGCTGGTCGCCTCGGTCGCGCTCCTCATCGGGCCGCACGCCTGGTTCGGCGTCGGCGCGGCCGGCGGCCCGCTCACGGCGACCTACGCGGTGCAGTTCCTGCTGGCGAACCTCGTCACGCTGGTCGCGCTGTCGTTCTTCGCGAGCCTGCAGCGGACCCTGGTGGCCTGGCGCGACACCGCCCGGGAGATGCACACCCTCGCCCACACCGACGCGCTCACCGGCCTGGCGAACCGGCGGGCGGCGCAGGAGGTGCTGGGCCGCGAGGTCGCCCGCGCCGATCGCTACGACCGCGATGTCTCCGTGCTCATGCTCGACCTCGACCGCTTCAAGCTGCTCAACGACACCTACGGGCACCCCGTCGGCGACCGCGTCCTCGTCGCGCTGGCCGAACGCCTCCGCGCCCACCACCGGGCCAGCGACCTGGTCGCCCGCTGGGGCGGCGAGGAGTTCCTGGTGGTGGCGCCGGAGACGGCGACGGCGCAGGCGCGCAAGCTGGCCGATCACCTGCGCGCCCAGGTCGCGAAGGATGCCTTCCTGGACGGGCACCGCGTCACCGTCAGCGTCGGGGTGGCGTCGTTCCGACCGGGCGACGACGTCGAGGCGCTGGTCGCGCGTGCCGACGCCGCCATGTACCGGGCCAAGGAGGCCGGCCGGAACCGGGTCACGGTCGTGGAGGACCTCACGGCCACCGACCGCGAGCGGCTGA
>JAHYJQ010000151.1 GCA_019429025.1 Trueperaceae bacterium
GTCCCGCTCTCCGCCTTCGAGGAGCTCTACCTGGGGCTGGCCTCCGACCTGGAGCCGACGGACGTCGCCGACCTCGACGAGTTGATGCTGTACTGCCGCCGGGTGGCCGGCGTCGTCGGTTGGCTGGTGGCGCCGGTCGCGGGGTACCGCGGCGGCCCGGAGACCTTGGACATGGCGATGTCGCTCGGGCTGGCCATGCAGCTGACCAACGTGTTGCGCGACGTGGGGGAGGACCTGCGGCTGGGACGCTGCTACCTGCCGGCCGACCTACGGGTGAAGTACGGTGTCACGCTCGAGCAACTGCGTTCGGGTGAGATCACACCGCAATACGTCGCGCTTCTCGAGGAACTCCTCGCCCTCACCCACCGTCTCTACCGCGAAGGCTGGCGCGGCATCCCCCGTCTCCACGGCGTGGCCTCCCTGGGGGTCGCGGTCGCCGCACTCAACTACGAGGGCATCCTGCGCAAGCTCCGCCAGAACGGCTACGACAACCTCAACCGGCGCGCGTACCTGCGCCCCGTCGAACGCCTCGCCCTCATCCCACGCGCCGTCGTGCAGCTCGCGCACGGGCCACTGCGCGAGGCGCGCGGGGCCCGCCCATGAGGCGTTCAAGCCCTGCCGGTCGTCGCGCAGGGAACGAAGGAGGGGCCGCGTGCCCGACTACGACGTCCTGACCATCGGTGCCGGGCACAACGCCCTCGTCGCCAGCGCCTACCTCGCCCAGGCCGGCCTCGCGGTCGGCGTCTTCGAGCGCCGGCCGATCGTGGGCGGCGCGGTGTCGACCGTCGAGCACGTCCCCGGCTACCGCTTCGACCTCGGTGGCTCGGCCCACATCCTCATCCGCAACACGCCGATCGTCGAGGAACTCGCTCTCGAGCGCTTCGGCCTCGACTACATCGACGTCGATCCGCTCTTCTTCGCCCCCTTCGAGGACGGCGACCACCTGCTGTTCCACCGCTCGGAGGCGCGCACGATCGAGGGCATCGAGGCGCGCTTCCCGGGCGAGGGCGAGGCCTACGGGCGCTTCCTCGACGAGTGGCGGCCCTTCGCGCGGGCGGTGCGCGACATGTTCCTCGCCACGCCCGACCCGCTGACGCTGGGTGGCACGGCGATGTCGGGCAAGGCGGTGCCCGGGGACTGGCGCCGGGCGCTGCCGCGCATCCTCAAGCCGTACGGCGAACTCGTCGACGACTACTTCCGCGAGGAGAAGGTCAAGGCGCCGCTGGTGTGGATGGCGGCCCAGTCGGGCCCACCGCCCACGGAGCCGCTCACGTCCCCCTTCCTGCTGTGGCACCCGCTCTACCACGAGGGCGGGATGGCCCGCCCCCGCGGCGGCTCGGGCATGCTCACCCAGGCGCTGGCGCGCCACGTGGAGGCCCACGGCGGGGAGGTCCACGTGGGCGCGCCGGTCGACGAGATCCTCGTCGAGGGCGGCCGCGCGACCGGCGTGCGCGTCGGCGGGCAGGTCTACACCGCGCGTGTCGTGCTCGCGGGCGCCCACGCGCTCGAGACCTTCGGCCGCCTGCTGCCTGCGGAGCACCGGCCGCCGAACGCGGCCGGGATGCGCGTCGGCAACGGTTTCGGCGCCATCGTCCGGCTGGCCCTGTCCGAGCCGATCCGCTACGACGCGCACCCCGGCGACGAGGCGCGCCGGGCGCTGCAGCTGATCTGTCGCGACCGCGCCCAGGTGTCCGCCGCCTACGGCGACTACCTCGCCGGCCGCCCGGCGGCGGACCCGCCGATCGTCGCCATGAGCTTCTCGGCCGTCGACGACACGCTGGCCCCGCCCGGCGGCGAGGTGCTGTGGCTGTGGGCCCAGTACTACCCGTACCAGCTCTCGGGGGGGCGCAGCTGGGACGACATCGCGGCTGAGGTCGAGGCGTCGATCCTCGACGCCTACGAGGTGTTCGCGCCGGGCACCAAGGCGAAGGTCGTCGGCTCGCTCTTCCAGCACCCCGCCTGGCTCGAGCGCGAACTCGGGCTCTTCCGCGGCAACGTCATGCACCTGGAGATGAGCCTCGACCAGATGTTCGCGCTGCGCCCCTTCCTCGGCGCGCACGCGTACCGCGCGCCGGGCGTGCGCGGCCTGTACCTCACCGGGGCCAGCACCCATCCCGGCGGCGGCATCATGGGGGCCTCCGGTCGCAACGCCGCCCGCGAGGTGCTCAAGGACCTGCGCCGGCCGACCGCCGCGCTGGGCCGCGGCCTGCGGCGCGCGCTGGGCGGCGACGGGCGCGACGGCCCGCGCTCGTGAGCGGCGCGGACGCCGTCGCGTCGCCCGCGGCCGCGCCGGGGGAGACGGCCGCCGAGTGCCGCTGGTGGCGGACGTGGTTCCTCCCCGGGTTGGCGGCCGTCGTCGGCGGTGCCGCGTGGGCGCCGGAGATGACCTACCTGCAGTTCCACGTCACCTTCACGCTGCCGTGGCTCACGTGGCTGCTCGTCGGCGCCCTGCGCGCGGTCCGCGCCGGGCGATCGCTCGCGGGCGGGCTCGGCGGCGACCGCGCCGCCTGGACGGGCCTCGGCGCCCTCTCGCTCGCGGCCCTCGCCTACACCTGGCCCTGGGACCGGGCGCTCATCGCGCAGGGGGTTCGGGGGTACCCGGACGGCCGCGTGCTCGCCGCGCTCGGGGGCGTCCCGCTCGAGGAGATCGCCTTCTTCCTCATCCAGACCTGGATCGTCGGCCTGACGGTGTTCGCCTTCGGGCGTGCGGGGGTCGGCGCGTCCACGGTCGCCGCCACGGCGAGGCCCGGCGGCCCGCCGCCGCAGCTGTTCCGCTGGGCCGGCGCCCTGCTCGCCCTGGCCGGCGCCGGCGCCGGGCTGCTGCTGTGGCCCACCGAGCCCGGTCGCTACCTCGGGTTCATCCTGGTGTGGTCCATGCCGGTCGTCGCGGTCCAGTGGGCCTTCGGCGGCGACCTGCTGTGGGCGCGGCGGCGCGCGCTCGCCTATGCGATCGCCCTGCCCACCGCCTGGTTGTGGCTCGCCGATCGGCTGGCCATCGGTTGGTCGATCTGGTGGATCTCGGAGGACCTGACGCTGGGCCCGCGTCCGTTCGGGCTGCCGCTCGAGGAGGCGGCCTTCTTCCTGCTGGTGAGCACGATGGTCGCCGGGGGCCTGCTGCTCGCCCTGCATCGGGCGGCGCCCGCGCGCCTGCGGCGGCTGTGGGCCGAGCTGGCGCGGCGGCCGTGGCGGGCGTGGCTGGTCGTCTGGGCGCTCACGATGGTCCCGACGCCGCTGTTCCCCGACCTGTTCGCCCCGCTGGCCTACGCCAGCACGACGGCGCTGGCCCTGGCGGTGCTGGTCTACGCCCTGCGGCGCTACGGCGTGCGCGCCTGGGCGCTCTTCGCGGTGGCCTTCGCCTTCGGGGTGGCCGTCGAGGTCCTCGGCGAGCGCACGGGCTTCCCCTTCGGGGCCTACACCTACCTCGCCCCCGGCCCCGCGCTCCTCGGCGTCCCGCTCCTGGTCCCGCTCGGCTGGTTCGCCTTCACGCTGATCGCCCTGGCGGTGGCGCCGCGCGGCCGCGCCCGCTGGTTCGCCCCGCTGGCGCTCGTCGCCTGGGACCTCGGCCTCGACCCGCTCATGGTGCGCGAGGGCTTCTGGGCGTTCGAGCAGGGCCAGTACTTCGGCGTGCCGTGGTCCAACTTCGCCGGCTGGTACCTCGCGGGCTGGCTGCTCGTCGGGCTCCTTCTGCGGATCGAACCTAGATTGGCGGACGAGGAGGGCGGCGACCTGCGCGTCACCTTCGCGGCGCAGGCGTTCCTCATCGGCGTGGGGCTGGCCTTCTTCGGGCTGCCCGTGGCGGGGCTGATCGCCGCGGTCGCCATGCTGGCGGTCGCCGCGCCGGGCACGTGGGCGGGACGACGGGGTCCGTCGGCTGGCGCGCGACGGGGTCCGTCGGCTGGCGCGCGACGGGGTCGCTCGGCGTGAACGGCGCCCGCCCGCGCGCCCTGTGGGCCTCGCTGCTGGAGCCGTGGATCGCGGCGGCCCTCCCGGGCATCATGCGGCGCGCGCTGCGCCGCGGGCTCGCGGGCATCTGGTCCCTGACCGAGGCCCCGGTCCCCGGCGGTGGCGCCGTCGTCGTCGCCAACCACCACAGCTGGTGGGACGCCTACTTGGCCTGGGCCGTCGCCGATCACCACGGGCGGCCCTCGGGGGCGATCATGGACCAGGCTCAGCTGGCGCGCTTCCCCTTCTTCCGCCGCCTCGGCGTGGTCTCGGACCGCGAGCCGCGCGCCGCCGCCCGCCGCGCGGCCGCCGGGGCCTGGCTGGTCGTCTACGTGGAGGGCGCCCTGCGCCCGCCGGGCCCGCTGGGTCCGGTCCGGCCGGGGGCGGCGGCCATCGCCCGCTGGGCGGGCGTGCCCGTGCTGCCGCTCGCGATGCGCTGCGTGATGCGCGGGGGCGAACGCCCCGAGGTCTACCTGCGCTTCGGCGCGTCGCTCGCCAGCGGCGTCGACCAGGAGGCGCTGGCGCGGACCCTCGCGGAGCTCCTCGGTCGCCTCGACCGCGACCTCGCCGAGGCGATCGACGCCGAGGCGCCGCTGCCCGGCTACCACCCCTGGTGGCGCGCCGCCGACCGCAGCGACGAGCGCCTGGCCCGTTGGCGTGCGTGGTGGGGGGCCCCGTGATCGCCGCCGGGGGCGCCGGCGCCGCCCTCGTCGAGGTGGGCTTCTGGCTCGTCGCCGCCTTCCTCGCCGTCCAAGGCGCCGTGCTGCTGCTCAACCTCGTCGCCTTCCCGGTGCTGGGCGCCCGCGCCGGGCGTGCCGACGCCGCGCCGGGGCGCCGCCGCCCGCGCGTGTCGCTGCTGGTGCCGGCACGCAACGAGGCCGAGACGCTGCCCTCGACGCTGCCGACGGTCTTGGCCCAGGGGGCCGACGAGGTCATCGTGCTGGACGACGGCTCGACCGACGCGACGCCGGCCATCCTCGCCGCCGCCGACGGCCTGCGGGTGCTGGCGGGCGCGCCGCTGCCGGCGGGCTGGTCGGGCAAGAACTGGGCCTGCCACCAGCTCGCGCTGGCGGCGACCGGCGAGGTGCTGGTCTTCACCGACGCGGACGTCGCGTGGCACCCGGGCGCACTCGATCGGGTCGTCGCCGAGCTGGAGGCGACCGGCGCCGGCCTGCTCACGGCCTGGCCGCGGCAGCGCTGCGTCACGTTGGGCGAGCGCCTGGTGGTGCCGCTGGTCGACCTGCTGCTGTTGGCCAACCTGCCGCACCCGCTGGTGCGCGCGCTGCCGTTCGCGAGCCTCGCCGGCGCGAACGGCCAGCTGATGGCCTGGCGGCGTGACGCCTACCAGCTCGTCGGCGGCCATGCGGCGCTGCCGGGCGAGGTCCTGGAGGACGTGCGCCTGGCCCACCGCGCCAAGCGGCTCGGCGTGCCGCTCACGTTGCGGCTTGGCGGGCCGTGGGTGCAGACGCGCATGTACCGCGGCTGGGGCGAGGTCGTCGCCGGCTTCGGCAAGAACGTGCTCGCGGCCGCCGGCGGCTCGCGGGTGGCGCTCGTCGCGGTGTGGCTGCTGAACCTCGCGGCCTACACGCTGCCGTGGCTGGTGGCGTGGTGGGACCCCCGCTGGTGGGCGCTCGCCGGCGCGGGCCTGCTGCTGCGTCTGGGGGCCAACCTCAAGGCCGGCCGCGCCGCCTGGGAGGCCGTGTTGCAGCCGCTCGGTCCGGTCGCCACGACGGCGATCGTGGCGCGGGCGCTGGCGCGCGGTGGCGGCTACGCGTGGAAGGGGCGTACCTACCCGTGAGCGGGGCGCGTGCGCGCGGGCGAACGCGCGTCGCCGTCGTGGGCGCGGGGTTCGCGGGGCTGGCGGCGGCCATCGACCTCGCCAGGGGCGGGGCGGCCGTCACCTTGCTCGAGCGCGCGCCCGAGGTCGGCGGCAAGGCGGGCGAGTGGCGCGCGGGGGGCTTCCGCTTCGACGTCGGCCCCTCGGTGTTCACGCTGCCCGACGTGGTCGAGGCGATCTTCCGCGACGCCGGGCGCGAGCGCCCCTTCGGCCTGGAGCCCCTGAGCCCCATCTGCCGTTACGTCTTCCCGTCGGGCCGCGTGTGGGACGTGTACCGGGAGCTCGAGCCGACGCTCGCGGGCCTCGACCCCGACGAGCAGCGCGCCTACCGCCGCGCGCTGGGGGCCGCCCGCAGGCTCTACGAGGACGCCGCGCCCACCTTCGTCCGCGGCCCCGCGCCCGGCCTGCTGCGCCTGGCCGCCTACGGCGTCCGCGCCGGCTGGCGCGCGCAGCCGGGCCGGCGGCTGCCGGCGCTGCTGGCCTCGCTCGGTGTCCGCGGCGACCTGCTGCCCTTCTTCCTGCGCTTCGCGACCTACTTCGGCGGCGACCCCTACCGCGCGCCGGCCGTGCTGCACAACATCGCCTGGGTGGAGCTCGGCCTGGGGGTCACGCTGCCCGTGGGCGGCGTCCACGGCGTCGTCCGGGCGCTGCGTGCGCTGGCCGAAGGGCTCGGGGTGGAGGTCCGTACGGGGGCCGAGGTCGAGCGCCTGGTCGAGCGGGCGGGGCGGGTGTCGGGGGTGGTCGTCGCCGACGGCGAGCTCCAGGTCGACGCCGTGGTCGCCGCCGTCGACCGCCGCTGGGCGCTGCAGCTCCTCGGTCGCGGCGCGCCGGCGCGCCGCTTCCCCAGCCTGTCGGGCACCGTCGCGCTGCTCGGCGTCCGCGGCGAGACGCCCGGCCTGGCGCCGCACAACGTGCTCTTCCCGCCGGACTACGCGCGCGAGTTCGACGACCTGCGCGCCGGTCGCCACCCGAGCGATCCGACCCTCTACCTCCACGCCTCCTCGAAGGGCGATCCCGACGACGCCCCGCCGGGCCACGAGAACTGGTTCGTCATGGCGAACGCGCCGGCGCTGCCCCCCGGCGACGACCGGGGGGCGCCGGGACGGTCCGAGGCTCGCGGCGACCCGCAGCGCGCGGCGGCCGACGCCGCGGCCGCCCGCCGCCTGCGATCGACGCTCGCCGCCCGCGGCCTCGACCCCGCCGGTCGGACGCTGGTCGAGCGCGACCTCGGTCCCGCCGAGCTCTCGCGCTGGGGCGACAGGGGGGCCATCTACGGTCCCATGCCCCAGGGCCTGCCGTCCACGCTGCGCCCCGGTCCCGCCGTGCGTGGCGCGGCGAACGTGTGGCTCGCGGGCGGCACGGTCCACCCCGGCGGGGGCATCCCGCTCGCCCTGCTCTCCGGGCGCTACGCGGCGGCCGACCTACTGCGGCGCATGGCACGCTGAGGCGTCGGCGGGCCGACCCGAGGAACCCGCGGGGTCAGGGGTTCGCGGTTCGGCGGCCGGTGACCCCGCGGCCGGCCGGCCGGAGGACCCACGCCGCGCCGTCGAACGGCTGGGGTGGCTCGAACGACCGGCGCGGCAGCGGGCGCGTGGCCGTGCGCACCAGGCCGCGCGGCAAGCTCGGCGGGTCGTCGGCCGCGACGGCGACGACGGCGACGCGCGGCGGCGCGGCGGGGGCGGCCGCGAGCACCGCGGGG
>JAHYJQ010000152.1 GCA_019429025.1 Trueperaceae bacterium
CTTCGCGCCGCGGACGGTCGCCGAGCAGCTGGGCCGCACGCTGCGCGACGCCCTGTTCGCCGCGGTCACCGGCGAAGCCGGTCCCGCCGTGGGGCTGGAGGCCGACGACCTCGCCCGCGCGATCGAAGCCCTCGACGAGGCCAGCGAGCGGTTCGTGCGCCAGAACGACCTCTACGCGCTCGAGGTGGCCCTGCTGCGGGTCGCGAGCTCCTTGAGGCGCGGGTCGCTTCCCGAACCCCTCGAGGCCGCGACCGCTGCCACGGTCGCGGCGCCGGCGGCGGCGCCGCGACCGGCGCCCGCCGCCTTCGAACCGAACGGGCGCAGGGCGCCCGCGCCCGCCCCCACCTTGGCGCCCGCGCCCGCCAAGGCGGCCACGCCCACCGCATCACGCGAACCGGAGGCGGCTTCACGCGCGACGGCCGAGCCCGAGACCGCCCCGCCCGAGGTGACCGCGGGGTCGCGACCCGCGGAGGCGGCGCATGCCGGCGGTCCCCACCCCCCGCGGTTCTCCTGGCATCCGGTCATGGCGCGCGCGGGCACCCAGCTCAAGGCGTTCCTGCTGCCCGCGACGGCCGAGGTCGAGGCGGGGACGCTGACGCTGCGCTACGAAGAGCGCCACGCCTTCCACTTCGGCCAACTGCGCAAGCGCGAGCAGGAACTGCTGCAACTGCTCGACGACGCCGGCGCCGCCTGGCTCGAGGTGGTCATCGAGGGCCCGGGTGGTCGCGACCGGCACGGACCCAGGTCGCCCGGAGGCGCGGCCGATGCAAAAAAACCGTGACGGGGCCGGCGCCCGCCGCGCCGGTCCCGGTCCCACCCCAGCCGATCCAGCCGCCGCCGGCGCCGGCGGCGCCGGAGCGCGGCGCGCCCGAACCGACGCCGCCGGCGCCGGCGTCGACGCACGCCGCACCCCCGGCAGAGGCCGAGGGCACGGATGGTGACGGGGAGCCACCGAGCGGCGCCGACGACGAGGGCGCCCAGTCCGACCTCTTCGAAGACGGCGTTCCGCTCCACCCCTTCGACGCGGGCGTCCCGTCCGACCCGTTCGCCGAGGGCGCCCGAACCGACCCGTTCGCGGAGGCCACGCCGGCGCGACCGACCGCCGCGAGCGAGCGCGCGCCCGTGGCCACGCGCCGCCCGCCCGGGGCCCGCGCCTCCGCCGAGGCGCTCGCCGAGGCCGCCGCCGGCGATCGCCTCGAACGGTTGCGCTCGGTGTTCCCCGGCCGGGTGCTGCGCGTGGTCCCGGACGCGGCACCGGGCGGGACCGGCGGCCGAGTGCGCGCGCTCGACGACGGGGAGGAGCCACCCCTCGACGCGCCCGCCGACGGCGACGACGTCGACCCCGACGCCGACGGCGTCGGACCCGACGCCAACGGCGTCGGACCCGATCCCAACGAACCCGGAGGTTCGACATGAACGTGCAGAAGCTCATGAAGGAGGCGCAGCGCGCCCAGAAGAAGATGGCCGAGGCGCAGGAGCGGCTCGCCCACATGACCGTCGAGGGGACCGCCGGCGGCGGCCTCGTGCGCGTCACCGCGACCGGCGACGGCAGCGTCACGGCGGTCGCCATCGACCCGAGCGCGGTCGACACGGAGGACCTCAGCCTGCTCGAGGACCTGGTCACGGCCGCCGTGGCGGACGCGCAGCGCCGCAGCCGCGAGCTGCAGGAGAGCGAGATGGGCTCGGCCGTCGGCGGCCTCGGCGGCATGCCGGGGCTGTTCTGACGCCGGCGGCGACCGCGTGCGCTTCCCCGCCCCGCTCGTCACGCTGATCCGCGAGCTCGGTCGCCTGCCGGGGATCGGCCCGAAGTCCGCGCAGCGACTGGCGTTCCACCTGTTCAACCGCCCGACGGCCGACGTCGAGGCGCTGGCCCAGGCGCTGCTCGACGCGAAGCACGGGCTCGACCGCTGCCCCGTCTGCTTCCACGTCAAGAGCAAGGACGCGCCGCTGTGCGCCGTCTGCGAGGACCCTCGGCGCGACGCGTCGCTGGTGTGCGTCGTCGAACAGCCCGCGGACGTGCTGGCGATCGAGCGCTCCGGCGTCTACCAGGGTCGCTACCACGTGCTCCACGGCGTCCTGTCGCCCATGCACGGGGTGGGCCCCGACGAGTTGACGCTCGACGCGCTGTGGGCGCGACTCGACGGGATCGAGGAGGTGGTGCTCGCCACCTCGACGACCGTCGAGGGCGAGGCGACCGCCATGTACCTGGCCCGCTCGTTGCACGAGCACGGCGTGCGCACCAGCCGCATCGCCTACGGCCTGCCCGTCGGCGGCGACCTGGAGTACGCCGACGAAGTGACGCTGGGCCAGGCGATCGCGCACCGGCGCCCCTTCTGACGCCGCCGGGGCGCGCGCCGGCGGCCGCGGGCGACGCGCCACCGACGAGCGCCGGGCGGCCCTCGGCCGGGCCGCCGCGAACCACGCCACCTTGACGCCAGCGGATCCGTCCATATAATGGCGCCCGTTTCGAGAGGACGTGATCCGTGGCCAAGAAGAGAGCCGCGACAGGCAACAACCGACTCGTCATCGTGGAGTCGCCCACCAAGGCCCGCACCATCGAGCGCTTCCTGGGCGACGGTTTTCGTGTCGTGGCCAGCATGGGCCACGTGCGCGACCTGCCGGCGAACGCCAAGCAGGCCGGCGAGGCCGCCAAGGGCCTGACGTACGGCATCGACGTCGAGCGCGACTACCGCCCCCACTACGTGGTGTCGCCCCAGAACCAGTCGAAGGTGCGCGCGCTCAAGCAGGCCCTCGTCGGCATGGACGAGGTCTACATCGCGACGGACGAGGACCGCGAGGGCGAGGCCATCGGCTGGCACGTCGTGGAGGTCCTGAAGCCGAAGGTGCCCGTCAAGCGCATGGCGTTCCACGAGATCACCGAGGCGGCCATCCGGCGCGCCCTCGAGGAGACCCGCGACATCGACGCCAACCTCGTCGAGGCGCAGGAGACGCGGCGCGTGCTCGACCGCCTGGTCGGCTTCGCGATCAGCCCGCTCCTGTGGCGCAAGATCGCCCAGGGCCTCTCCGCCGGCCGCGTCCAGAGCGTCGCCGTGCGGCTGCTGGTCGAGCGCGAGCGCGAGCGCATGGACTTCGTGCCAGCGGCCTACTGGGACGTCGAGGCGACGGCGACGGCCAGGTCGTCGCGCGGCGCGGAGGCGGCCCCCTTCCGCGCCACCCTGACGCATCTCGACGGCGTCCGGCTGGTGAGCGGCAAGGACTTCGACGACCACACCGGCCGGCTCGCCGGCGGCATCGTCCCGGGCAAGGACGTCGTCGTGCTCGACGAGCGCGGGGCCCGGACGGTGGCCGACGAGGCGGCGGCGCGGCCGTGGCGCGTCGCCGCGATCGACCACCGCGAGGAGGCGCGCCGACCCGCGCCCCCCTTCATCACGTCGACGCTGCAGCAGGAGGCGTCGCGCAAGCTCGGCTGGTCGGCCCGCGACACCATGCGCGTCGCCCAGGGCCTGTACGAGCGCGGCCTCATCACCTACATGCGCACCGACAGCACCAACCTCGCCGCGGAGGCGCTCGACGCCGTGCGGTCGACCGTCCGCCAGCGCTACGGCGACGACCACCTGCCGCAGGCGCCCCGGACCTACGCCAGCAAGTCCAAGAACGCGCAGGAGGCCCACGAGGCCATCCGACCCGCGGGCACCGAGATGCGCACCGCCGAGGAGCTCGGGCTGCGCGACCGCGACGCCGCGCTGTACGACCTCGTGTGGAAGCGCACCGTCGCGAGCCAGATGGCCGACGCGCGGCTGCGCTTCACCACCGCCCAGCTCGAGGTCCAGGCCGACGGCAAGAGCGCGACCTTCCGCGCGGGGGGTCGCACCACCCTGTTCGCCGGCTTCTTCCGCGCGTACGTCGAGGGCCGCGACGACCCCAACGGCGAGCTCGACGCCCGCGACCAGGCCCTGCCGCCGCTGGCGATCGGCGACGCGGTCGACCCGCGCGACGTCACCGCCGTGCCGCACGAGACCAAGCCCCCGGCGCGCTACACCGAGGCCAGCCTGGTGAAGCGCCTCGAGGGCGAGGGCATCGGGCGCCCCAGCACCTACGCTTCGATCCTCGACACCATCGTGCAGCGCGGCTACGTGCGCAAGCAGGGCAGCCAGCTGGTGCCGACCTTCACCGGCTTCGCCACCACCCAGCTGCTCGAGGCGCAGTTCGCCGAGCTGGTCGACGAGAAGTTCACCGCCAAGATGGAGGACGACCTCGACGAGATCGCGCAGGGACGGCAGGAGCGCGTCCCCTACCTCGACGCGATCTACGCCGGCGAGCGCGGCATCGCCCGACGCGTCACCGGCGGCCTCGCCAGCCTCGACGCCAAGGAGATCAGCACGATCCGGCACCCGCGCTGGGAGCCGTACGCGGTCAGCGTCGGACGCTACGGCCCCTACGTCGAGGGTGAGGTCGACGGCGAGACGCTGCGCGCCAGCCTGCCGGACGAGGCCGCCGTCGCGGACCTGACGCACGACGACCTCGAGCGCGCGCTGCGCGAGCGCAACGCACCCGACGCCTCGCTCGGCGGTCACGAGCCGGACGGCGAACCGATGTTCCTCAAGCGCGGCCCCTACGGCCACTACCTGCAGCTGGGCGACGGCACCGGCGAGGCCCGCCCCAAACGCGTCTCGCTGCCGCCCGGCGTCGCGCCCGAGGCGGTCGACCGCGACATGGCGCAGGCGCTGCTCGACCTGCCGCGGCGCCTCGGCACGCACCCGGAGAGCGGCGAGCCGGTCGAGGCGCACATCGGCCGCTTCGGGCCCTACGTGCGGCACGAGAAGCTCTTCGCCAGCCTGCCGAAGGGGGCCGACGTGCTGAGCGTCGACCTCGAGACCGCGCTCGAGCTGCTGGCCAAGAAGCGCGACCGCGGCGCCGCCCGCCGCACGCTCGGGGAGCACCCCGAAGACGGCGCGCCCGTGACCCTGCACGACGGCAAGTACGGCCCCTACGTCAAGCACGGCAAGGTCAACGCCTCGCTGAGCGAGGGGAGCGACCCGGACGCCCTGAGCCTGCCCCAGGCCCTCGAGCTGCTGGCCGCGCGGCTGGCCGCCAAGGGCGGCGGCAAGCGCTCGACGAGCGCGACGAAACGGTCCGCGGTCAAGCGGACGGGCAGCGGCAAGCCCAAGGCCGGCAACGCCGGCGCCAAGCGGGCAGGCGCCGGCAAGGGCGGCGCCAAGGGGCGACGCCCGGCGACGGGGGCGAAGCCGAAGAAGCCCGCCGCGGCGGCCAAGCCCAAAGCGACGCCCGCGGACCTCATCCCCTTCCTCGACCGCCTCGACCCCGGCGACCGCGAGGTGGTCGCCGCCGTCGACGGCCTCGGCCGCGCAGCCGAGCCGCTGGCGGACGTCGCCCGGCGCCTGGGCCGCAGCGAGGAGGACGTCGGGGCCGCCGCCAAGCGCGCCCGGTTCAAGCTGCGCATGGCGTACGGCAAGGCCCGCGCGGGCTGACGCCCGCACCCGGATCGAGCCGCGACGGCGGCGGAAGGGCACCACGATGCCGAGCGACGCGGTGGGCCAGGTGGTCGGCGTGCTCGGCCTCGCCCGGGCGGCGGGCGAGGCGGGCGCCGCCCTGCCCGGACGCGCGTGGGTGGCGGCGCGGCTGGAGCGCCGCATCGGCTGGCGCCTGCAGCGACCGCGCTGGCTGCTCGCGCTCGACGCCGCCGTCATCGTCGATCTCCCCTACGGCGACTTCCGCGTCCTGCAGCGCGGCGACGCGCTGGAGCTGCCGGCCGGCAGTGAGGTCGTCCTGCAGCCGGTCGCGGAGGCGGTCTCGCTCCTGTGGCACGACGGCGATGCCTGACGCGGCCGCGTCTCGTGGTGGCGCGGCCGGCGGCTACACTGGACGCGTGCGCCGAACCCAGGTCCGTGACGCCCTCGTGCTGCGGCGTTCGCCGCTGCCGAGCGGCGACGTGGTCGCCACGCTGCTCTCACCGACCGGCACCTGGCGGGCGATCGCGCGCAAGGGCCGGCTGCCCGGCGGCAACCTGGCGCGGCTGTCGCTGTTCCACGACGTCACGGTGCAGTTCTGGCGCCGCCACGACGACGACCTCGCGCTGATCACCCAGGTCCAGCTGAACGGCGCCCTCGCCGGCCTCGCCCGACCCGAGGCCTACCCGTACGCCCACCTGCTCGCGGAGCTGGCCGACGTGCTGACGGTCGAGCAGCCGGTCGACGAGCGCTGCTACGCGCTGGTCGCCAGCGGCCTGCGCGGCCTGCACGCCCACGCGGACCCCGAGGCCGTCGGCCTGGCGTACGCCTGGCGGCTGCTGGCGCTGGCGGGGGTGGCGCCCGACGTGCGGGCGTGTGCGGGGTGTGGCGGCGAGCCGAGCCATCTGTGGATCCCCGCGGGACAGGCACGCTGCGCCGCCTGCGCGGCCGGCGTCGGCGGCGACCGTGACGCGGACGAGGCGCTCTTCCTCGGACACGAGGCCCTCGCCGAGCTCGACGCCCTGGTGCGCGGGCCGCTGGCGGCCGCGGTACACCACCCGCCGGTCGACCGGGCGCGCCACTGGCGCGCCCTGCGGCGCTTCGTCCGCTGGCACGTCGGTCGCGTCCGCGCCCTGGAGTCCCTGCCGTGCTGACGCTCGTCGCCGCCGTCGCGGTCGGCTACCTGCTCGGCGCCATCCCCAGCGCGGAGCTCGCCGCCCGCCTCAAGGGCCGGCGGATCTTCGAGGTGGGCTCGGGGAACATGGGCGCGATGAACACCGCCCGCAACCTGGGGTACGCCCTCGGTACCGCGGTCCTCGCGGCCGACGTCGCCAAGGGGGCGGCCGCCACGGCGGCGGCGCTCGCCATGGCCGCGGTCGTCGGTCTCGGGCCCCTGGAGCGGCTCGTCGTGGCCCTCGCGGCCGGGGTGGCCGCCGTCGTCGGCCACGCCTGGTCGGTGTTCGTGGCCTGGCGCGGCGGCAAGGGGCTCGCGACGATCCTCGGCGTGTCGCTGCCGCTTTACCCGCTCGGCGGGCTGGCCGGCCTCGGTCTGATCCTGGCGCTCGTCCTGCTCACCCGCCGCGCCCACCTGGCCGCCGTGCTCACCCTGCTCGCCTACCCGTGGCTGGTCGCGCTGGTCGCCCTGCGGAGCGGCGAGCCGCTCGAGACGGCCTTCGCCCTCTTCACCGCCACGCTGCCGCTCGCCGTGGTGTCGCTCGTCAAGCACCGGCACCAGCGCGGGCCCGCCGCGAGTTGACGGCCGGGCGCCGCCGACTGACGGCGGGGCGCCGACGGCCGCCGGACGCTCAGCGCCGCGGCCGGGGAGACCGGCGGGCAGCCCCCCATTGACTCACTGCCAGCGCTCGAAGGCCTCGGGTGCCTCGCCCAGGAGCAGCGCCCGCGCCTCGGCGACGAGGTAGAGGCTGCCGGCGACGACCACCGTCGGCGGGCCGGGCTCGGCGGGGACGCCCAATGCGGCCGCGACCGGCTCGGCGGGCGCGGACGCGAGCGACAGCGCCGCGGCCGCCTCGAGCGCCTCGGCCACG
>JAHYJQ010000153.1 GCA_019429025.1 Trueperaceae bacterium
CGACTGGGGGTGCCGCAGCAGGCCGTGCGCCAGCCCGGCGGCCGTGGCGGGGCGAGCCACCAGCGCGACGTCGGCGCCGGCGCCCTCGAGGTCGGTCGCCGTGCCGGGGCCGACTGCGCCGATGCGCGCGCCGTCGGCGAAGCCGAGCCCGAGCGCGACCCAGGCCGCCACCGCGCTGCGGCTCGGGTAGAGGCGCCACGGCAGCCCCAGCAGTCGCTCGGCCGCGGCGGCGTCGGCGGTCGGCGCGGTCCGCACCAGCGGCGCGCGCAAGGCCTCGTGGCCCGCGGCGCGCAGGTGCTCCTCCAGGCCCGCGAGGCGCCCGATGGACGCGGTGACCGCGACCCTCACGGTGCCCCCACGGCGGCGCCGTGCCGCGGTCGGCCGAGGTTCTCGAAGGCGAACATCGCCGCGCCCTCACCGGTCGCATGCCGGCCCTGCGCCCGCCGCCCCTCGAACCAGGCATCGAGCACGACGTCGGCACCGTCGCGCCTCGCGTGCGCCCCGAGCGCGAGCTGGCAGCCGGCGTCCAACAGCGCGAGCAGGCCGCGCTCGGCGGCGATCGGGGGGTAGCCGCGGACGTCGTGCAGGTCGGTGAGCGCGTCGCCCAGGGGATCGCCGCGGCGGATCTCCAGCGCCAGCGCTCCCTGCGCGGGCGCCGGCAGGAACACGGCGGGATCCAGATCGACGCGCTGGAGGCCGGTCAGGTCGAGCTCGAGCCGGTCCAGGCCCGCGGCCGCGAGCATGAGTCCGTCGAAGTCGCCCGCGCGCAGCTTGGCCACCCGCGTCGGCACGTTGCCGCGGACGTCCGCGGTCCGCAGGTCGGGCCGGAGCGCCGCCAGCTGGGCCACGCGCCGCACCGCGCCCGTGCCGATCCGTGCGCCCGCCGCGACCGGCAGCGCGCCGTGAGCGGCGTCCAGGACCCGCGGGTGGAGCAGCATGACGTCGTGGGTCGCGGCGCGCTCGGGGACCGCGGCGATCTCCAGCCCGGCGGCGGGGGCCGCCGGCAGGTCCTTGAACGAGTGGACGGCCAGGTCCGCTCGGCCGTCGCGCACCGCATCCTGCACGCCCTTGACGAAGATCCCGACGCCGAGCTCGCGCAGCGGCGCGCTCGAGGCGTCGCCCGCGGTCGTGACCTCGACCAGCTCGCTGGCGTGCCCGGCGCCGGCCAGCCGGGTCGCGACCCAGCGCGCCTGCCACAGCGCCAGCGCGCTGGCGCGGGTGGCGATCCTGATCTTGCTGCGCGTCACGTCTCGGAGACCTCCCAAGGGCGATCCAGGCCCGTTTCGGCGAGGAAGGTGCGGGCGGCCGCGACCCCGTGCTCGCGCGCCACGGCCCGCAGCCCCTTCACTGGGACGAAGGCGAGCCGTCGCGCCAGCTGGCGTGCCTCGGCGGGCGGCAGTGCGCCCTCCAGCGTCGACTCCAGCCACCCCTGCAGGGCGCGGATCGATGGCGCGAGGCTGCGCTCGGCCCAGGCGCGCATCTCGGTCTCGACGCCGTCTCGCAGCACCCGCTCGGCTTCGCCCAGCCGCGCCTCGAGCTCGCGCCGCCGCGCCTCGCCGGCGGACTGCAGGCCGTCGACGTCGAGGACCCTGACGCCGCGCGCGCGCGCCGCCTGCGCATCGATGGTACGCGGAATCCCGAGGTCGACGGCCAGCCGAAGCGACGGCATGTGGTCGAGCCAGCGGGCGCCCACGTGGCGGCCGCCACCGATGGCCGACACCAGGAGCTCCGCGTCGAGCGGTTCGCGCGTCAGGTCGGCCAGGGCGCGGTGTTCGGCCCCGTGCTCCCCGGCGAGCCGTCGGGCGCGCGCCTCGTCGCGGTTGACGACCGTGACGTGCAGCCCGCGGTGGGCTGAGAGCGAGCGCACGGCCAGGGACGCCATCTCGCCGGCGCCGAGCACCAGGGCCCGCGGGCGATCGCCGGTGCCGGCGAGCATGCGCTCGATCTCGGGCCGGGCGAGGCTGAACAGCGACGTGTCGCGCGGCGCGAGCGCTACCTCGCGGCGGACCGAGCGCGCGACCCGCAGCGCCGCGTCGACGGCGAACGACAGCGTGCCGTCGACCCGCCCCGCCGCCCTCGCCTCGGCGAGCGCGTCGCGCACCTGGCGCATCACCTGGTCCTCGCCCGGGTTGAGCGAGTCGAGCGACGCCGCGACGCGGGCGAGGTGCTCGAACGCCGCCTCGCCCGCGTACACGTACGGGCGCCGCGGCGCGTCGTCGACGCTCAACGCCGCGCGCAGCCGCGCCAGCGGCAGGCCGGACGGGCGGATGCACACGACGTCCAGGCGGTTGCAGGTCTGCAGCGTGAGGTAGGCGTCGACGCCGAGCGCGGCCAGCCGGGCGTCGACGGGGTCCGTCGCGTACGCCCGGCCGTAGGCCTCCAGCGCGTCGGCGCCGCCGCGGCGGTGCGAGACACCGATCAGGGTCAGGCCATCCATCGAGCGACGACGGTACTACCCCGCGCCGCGGGGGTTGTCACCAGAGTGTCACGCGGTCCCGCGTGCCGGTCGCGCCACCGCGGGCGGCGCGCACGGTGGCCGTGCCGCGGCCGCCCGCGGCACGAGGGCGATAGGATCGCGGCATGCAGAAGCCGGACTGGGACACCTACTTCATGACGATCGCGCTGGCGGTGCGCGCACGCGCCGACTGCACCGGCAACCGCGTCGGCGCCATCCTCGTGCAGGACAAGTTCATCGTCGCCACCGGCTACAACGGCACGCCCGCGGGGGCGAAGAACTGCAGCGAGGGCGGCTGCGAGCGCTGCGCCCACCCCGAGCGCTTCCCGAGTGGCCAGGGCTACGACCTGTGCATCTGCGTCCACGCCGAGGCCAACGCCCTGCTCATGGCCGCCCGCGTCGGCATCCGGACCCTGGGGAGCACGCTCTACACCACCATGCGACCGTGCTTCAACTGCTCGGTCAGCCTGGCCCAGGCCGGCGTCCAGCGCATCGTCTACCTGCACGAGTGGCGCCACCCCGATCCGGCCTACCGCGAGAGCTACGAGGCGCTGCAGGCGCGTTTCCCGGGCGGCGTCGAGCGCCTCGAGATCGACGATCCCGACGCCGACTGGGCGGTGCGCAACCGGCGGGCGTGAGCGATCCCGCGCCTCCGCTCGGGCTCAGCGGCGGGGGACCACGCGCAGGCGGTCGCTGCGCAGGCGGTGCCGCGTGTCGAACAGCCGGCGGAAGGCCAGCAGCGTGACGCCGGTGCCCCCCAGGGCGGCCGCGGCCGCGATCATGAACACGATGACGATCTGGTAGCGCACCGCGTCGGCGGGCGCGGCGCCGGCCAGGATCTGGCCCGTCATCATGCCCGGCAGGCTGACGACGCCCATGACCATCATCGAGTTGATCGTGGGGATCATGCCCACGCGCAGCGCGTCGCGCACGAGTTCGTGGGCCGCCTCCCAGCGTGTGGCGCCGAGGCTGAGGTAGGTCTCGATGAGCTCGCGGCGCGCCACGACGCCCTCGGTGAAGCGATCGAGCGCGAGCGAGATGCCGTTGAGGACGTTGCCGAGCACCATGCCCAAGAGCGGGATCGTGTACTGCGCCTCGAACCAGGGCTCGACCCGCAGGATGCCGACGACGGCCGCGCCGGTGACCACGAAGGCCGCGCCGACGACCGACACGAAGGCGTCCCAGTACACGCCGGCGAAGCGTCGCCGGGTCCGCTGGACGGCCGAGACCGCGGCCAGCGTCGCCATGACCATGGCGACGCCGAGCACGGGCAGCGGGTCGTTCAGCGCGAACACCCAGTCGAGGACCAGGCCCACCAGCAGCAGTTGCGAGGACATGCGCGCGGAGGCGATCACCAGGCTGCGGCCCAGCCCCAGCCGCAGCGCCCACGAGAGCCCGACGTTGACCGCGATGAGGCCGGCCGCCAGGGTCAGCTGGAGGAGGTCGATGCGCAGGTAGGCGACGTCGTTCACGCCGGCCCCCCGAGCTCGAGGCGGCGGCGGCTCACGCGGGCCAGCTGCTCGTCGCGGTGGCTGGTCCAGACGACCGCCCGGTCGTCGGTCCCCGCGAGCCAGTCGGCCACGAGGGCCTCGACGTCGCGGGCCGTCGCGTCGTCCAGCGAGGCGGTGGGCTCGTCGAGCAGGAGCACGCGCGGCGGCAACAGCAGGGCGCGCACGACCGCCAGGAGCTGCGCCTCGCCGCCGGACAGCGACGCGGCGCGGGCCTCGAGGAAGCGCTCGTCGCGGCCGACCCGCCCCAAGAGGTCGAGCGCCCGCGACCGCGAGTACGCGGCGCCCCGATGGACGCGCAGGCCGAACGCGAAACGCAGGCCGTCCTCGACGGAGCCCTCGATCGTCACCGGCCGCTGGGGGAGGTAGCGCACGCGCGCGCGGTAGTCCGGCATCGGCCAGGCGTCCTGGGACCGGCCGTCGAGCGCGACCTCGCCGGCGTCCAGCGGATCGAGGCCGCCCAAGGCGCGGAGCAACAGCGTCTTGCCGCTGCCCGAGCCGCCCGTGATGGCCAGCGTCTCGCCCGGCGCCAACGCCAGGTCGAGGTCGCGCCACAGCCACCGCTCGTCGACGAGACGACCGAGGCCGGTGGCGGTGAGCAGGGGTTGCGTCATGGGAGGTCCAGCGAGCGAACCGCGCGCGGAGGCGCCCATCGTACGTCGCCGCCGTCGGGACGAGGCATGGCGCACCCGCCAGGATTCGAACCTGGGACCGACCGCTTAGAAGGCGGCTGCTCTGTCCACTGAGCTACGGGTGCAAGCCGCTAGGTGGCCCGCCTGGCGGCGGGCCGTCCATAGCGTGGAGCGGGAGAAGGGATTCGAACCCTCGACATACAGCTTGGAAGGCTGTCGCTCTACCAGCTGAGCTACTCCCGCGCGCCGGGCCCCGACCATTCGTACGGCGCGCGGTCGCCGCGTGTCAAGTTGCGTCTGCGGGAGCGACACGGCTGAGCAGGGTGTTCTGCAACCTGCGGTGGCCGAGAGGCGTCCCCGCCTGCCGGCGCCCGTTCATCGCGCCAGAGCCGGCGAGTGCAACGGTCCCCTGGCACGCTCGCCAGCAGTGGAAACCGTGGACACTCGGCGAAGGGGCACGCGACCCGTAGGAGGCACGATCCGAGCAGCGCAGCGGGCTTCGTGTGCACGCGGGCTGGTATCGGGTCTGCCGCCAGAAGACGGCAGCGCCGCCCGTGTGGTCCTGTAAGATGACCATATGGCCATCAAGGTGACCGCTACTGAAGCCAAGGCCCGGATCCTCGCCTTGCTCGACCGAGTGGCGGCGGGTGAGGAGGTCGAGATCACCAAGCGCGGCCGTGTCGTGGCGCGTGTCGTGCCGGCGCGTGGCCCGCACGCGTTGCGTGGCGCCCTGCAGGGTGTCGCCGTGAGCGCTGTCGACGACGAGGGCCTGTTCTCGACCGGCGTCACCTGGGAGGCGCAGTGACGACGGTGCTCCTCGACACGCACGTCGTCCACTGGTGGTCCGCCGAGCCCGGGCGCCTGAGCAAGACGGCGAGCGACGCGATCGAATCCGCCGACGTGCTGGCCGTCGCGGCGATCTCGTGGTTCGAGCTGGCCTGGCTCGCAGCGAACGGTCGCGTCGTGATCACGGTCCCACTGCGCTCGTGGCTTGACCGATTGTCCGAGCACGTCGTGACCCTGCCGATCGATCCCGCGATCGCTGCGGCTGCCGTCGCCCTCCCCAACACGTTCCCGGGAGACCCGGCGGATCGCCTCATCTACGCGACGGCGATCGTGCGGGGCCTGCGGCTCGTGACGAAAGATGGGCGGCTCCGCGAGCACCCCAGCCCGGGCCCGGTGACCGTGTGGTGATCTGCTGGCTGGCGCGGTGCGGGCAGCGACCTCGCCGGTTCGAGCGACCTGTTCCTGCCGTGAAGGCGAACCCGCCCGGGTGCGGAGGCCATGCCCGATGTGCGCTTGGATGTGGGGTGTTGGACGACGTTTCTGGCGGCTTGGCTGGTTCAGTCGCCTGGCGGGAGTGGCGCGTATAGATCGAGCACGGGGTCGTCGGGCGAGGGGGTCTCACACCGAACCCGCGCACCGAGGGCAGCGGAGCGGCGCCAACCCGAACGCGCGGCCCGACGTCGGCGTCGCGGCCGCAGAGTTGGCGCGGGTGGAGGGCAACCTCGCCGTCGGCACGTGCGCGGAGCCGCGGCCGATCGACGGCGACGTGCAGGTCGGACTCGGCCGCGGCTCGCTGCGGGTGGAGGAGAGCCGTGTGCTCGGCAGCGTGCAGGTCGACGCGACCGCCGGCCCATTCCCGGTGCCCACGTCGCTCGTGGACGGAGACGTCCAGGTCGAGGCCAACGTTGCCCATTCGGACACCAGCGACAACGCCGTCGCGGGCACCGTGGTGAGCGGCGACAGGGAGAACAGTGTGCGGCGTTCTGACAAGCTGGCGCCTCGTATGGCGAAGTGGGCGGTCCCCCGAGCGACCGCCCACCAGCGTTGGTCGGGGCGGCGTGATTCGAACACGCGACCCCCTGCTCCCAAAGCAGGTGCGCTACCAGACTGCGCTACGCCCCGCCGTGCGGGAGTATAGCGCGCCGGTCAGGTGACGGCCGGTGCCTTGCGCGCGACGATCGCCAGCAGACCAGGCTGCTCGCCGGCCGCGTCGCCGGTCAACGACGGCAGGAACGTCGGCGTCGTGAAGCCCGCCTCGGCCAGGATCGCGCGGTACGCCGCCTCGTCGTAGGCCGCGAACGTCTGGGCGTGCTTCGTGACGCCCGCGGTCGCGGCGTCCACGACCAGGTAGCGCACGGTGGCGGCCAGCGCGCCCTCGTCCCACGAGTTCTCCGTCAGGAGCAGGTGCGGCGCGTCGGAGAACAGGCCCGCATCGGCCGAGGACCAGCCGGCGGGCTCGTGGCCGATGCGCCGGACGGCCTCGGCCGCGTGCGGCTCGAGCAGGAGGATCCCGTCGCCCGCGAGGGCCGCGTGCGCCCGGCGGAGCAGCGCCGTGGCGTCCGCGCGTGGCAGGGTGTTGAACTCGCCGAACAGCATCATCGCCAGGCCGTACCCGCGGCCGAGGTCGACGCTGCGGACGTCGCCCTCGACGTAGCGCAGGCGGTCGCCCGCGGTCGCCGCCCGTGCGCGCGGGAACGCCGCGCGCGCCCGCGCGAACGCGACCGACGCCGGCGAGACGTCGATGCCGACGCAGCGGTGACCGAGCGCGGCCAGGCGCTCGGTGTAGAGGCCTGGACCGCAGCCGAGGTCGAGGACGTCCGTCGGCGCGCCGCCCAGGAGGGTTTCGTGGATCCAGGCCACCTGCCGCTCGATCGTCGATAGGCGCCGCGACGCGGCGTCGTGGCCCTGCGACAGGTGCTCGTTCAGCATGCGGGCGCTGAAGGCGGGCTCGTGCCACGGGATGTCGTCGCCCTCGGCCCATGGGACGGGGTGCGGCGAACGCTGCACCACGGAGAGCAGGTCGGTCGTCTCCGCCGGCGGGCGGGCATCGTGAGAGGTTCGCGATAG
>JAHYJQ010000154.1 GCA_019429025.1 Trueperaceae bacterium
CGCGGGGTCGGGCGTGAGCCGGGCGCCAGGTTTCCCGCAGGCGGTGTCCGCGGGCCCGCAGGCGGCGACCGGCGACCCGCGACCGGCGCCCGCCGATCCGCGGTTGTCCCACCAGCACGGGCCGACCGTCGTGCACCTCGAGGGCGCCGGCGTCGACGGGCGGCTCGCCCCGCTCGACCTGCGCGTCGGCCCCGGGGTGCTGGCGCTGTTGGGCGCCAACGGGGCGGGCAAGAGCACGCTGCTGGCGATCATGGCGGGGCGACTGGCGCCCACCCGCGGCCGCGTGTCGGTCGCCGGCGCCCCGGCCCGCTCGCCCGCGGCCGCGCTCGCCCGCGCCGACGTGCCGCAGGCCGTCGCCTTCCCGGGGCGCGCGCGGGTGGACGAGCTCCTGGGCGTCGCGCGCGCCAGCCGCGGCGTGAGCGACGAGGCGGTCATCGACGCCATCGCGCGCATGGGACTGGCGCCGCTGCTCAGGCGGCGCGCGTCGCGCCTCTCCGGCGGCGAGCGCCAGCGGCTGGCGTTGGCGTCGGCCCTCATGGGGACGCCTCCGGTGTGGTTCCTCGACGAGCCGGCGGCCAGCCTCGACCGCGACGGCCTGGCGCGGCTCGCGGCCTGGGTGCGCGCCCACGCCGCCGCGGGCGGCACCGTGGTGGTGGGCGCCCACCGCGACGAGGAGGTCGCCGCCTACGCGCCGCGGCGCGTGCTGCGGCTCGAGGCGGGCGCCGTGGTGGCCGACGAGGCGGGACCGCCGGCCGGGGGCGGCAGCGTAGATTGATGCCCGTGGACCCGGACGCCCTGACCGTCTTCCTCATCCTCGCGGTGACCATCGCGCTCTTCGTCAGCGACCGCATCCGGCTCGACCTGGTGGCCGTGATGTCGGCCGCCGCGTTGGTGCTCACGGGCGTCCTCACGCCCAACCAGGCGGTGGCCGGCTTCGGCGACCCGCTCGTCATCATGATCGCCTCGCTCTTCGTGGTCTCGGGCGGCATGTTTCGCACCGGCGTCGCCCAGCGGCTCGGGATGTGGCTCGGCCGCGTCGCGGGCGACGGCGAGGGGCGCCTGATCCTGCTGATCATGTCGATCACCGCGCTGCTCTCCGGGATCATGAGCTCGACCGGGACGGTGGCCGTCATGCTCCCGGTGGTGGTGACGCTGGCGTGGCGGGCGCGCATCAGCCCGTCGAAGCTGCTGATCCCGCTCTCGTTCGCCTCGCTCCTCGGCGGCATGCTGACGCTGATCGGCACCCCGCCCAACGTCGTCGTGGCCGAGCTGCTGAGGGCCCAGGGGCGCGAGCCCTTCGGCTTCTTCGCGTTCACGCCCGTCGCGGTCGCCATCCTCGTCGTGGGCATCGGCTTCATGGTGCTGGTGGGGCGCCACTGGCTCCCCAGCCGTGCGCCCGCAGACCCCGAGGCGCGCCAGGAGCACGTCAGCCTCGGCGAGCTGGTCGACCGCTACGGCCTGCCCGCGCGCCTGTTCCAGCTCCACCTGCCCGCCGGACACGAGCTCGAGGGCGCCAGCCTGGGCACCCTGCACTGGTCCGACCGCCACCAGGTCCAGGTGCTGGCCGTCGACGCCGAGCCCGACGGACCGCGGGCCCGCCAGCGCGCCCGCTCCCGGGCGTCGAAGCCGGTCGATGCCGGCACGGTGATCGAGCACGGCGACCGCCTGCTGGTGCAGGGGCATCCCGACCACGTGTACGAGCTCGGCCGCGAGCTCGGTCTCCACGTCGAGGCGCTCGACCACTTCGACGACGACGTCATGCCCCGCGACCTCGGGGTCATCGAGGTGCTGCCGACGCCTCGCTCGCGCTGGCTCGACCACACGCTGGCCGAGCTCCACTTCCGGGAGCGCTACCGCGTCCAGGTGGTGGCCGTGCAGCGTGGCGGGGCGACCGTCACCGAGGGCCTCGGGCGGCTGCGCCTGCGCTTCGGCGACACGCTGCTGGTGCAGGGACCACGCGCGGCGATCGAGGGTCTGCGTCGCGAGCAGGCCGACGCGGTCGTGCTGGCGGAGCCAGAAGACACGGCCGTCTCACGCGACGCCGCCCGCAAGGCGCCGATCGCGATCGCCATCATGCTGGCGATGCTGGTGGCCATGACCCTGGGCTGGCTGCCGACCGTGGTGGCCGCGGGCCTCGCGGCGATCGCGATGATCGTCACGGGATGCCTGTCGATGGAGCAGGCGTACCGCTCGATGAGCTGGGAGAGCATCGTGCTGATCGCCGGCATCCTGCCGATGGCGACCGCGCTCGAGGTGACCGGGGGCATGCAGTTGGTGGTCGACGCGTTGGTCGCGGGCGTCGGGCCGTACGGGCCGCTGGCGATGCTGGTCGGCCTCTTCGTGCTCACGTCGCTGGCGAGCCAGGTGATCTCGAACACCGCCACCGCGGTGCTCGTCGCGCCCATCGCCTTTCAGTCGGCGCTCACGCTGGGCGTCTCGCCCTACCCGCTGCTGCTGACGGTGGCCCTGGCCGCATCGACGGCGTTCGCCACGCCGGTGGCCTCGCCCGTCAACACGCTGGTCCTCGGCGTCGGCCAGTACCGCTTCGGCGACTTCCTGCGCGTCGGGGTGGCGATGCAGCTCCTGGTGCTCGTCGTCACGGTGGTGGTCGTGCCGCGGCTGTTCCCCTTCTAGGGCGTCGCGACGCTCAGCCGCCACCGGCCGCGTCGTCGATGAGCGGCACGAGCACGTCGTCGCCGGTCACCGGGAACGCCTCGAAGTCGACGGCCAACTCGACGGTGTTCGCCGGGTCGACGACGCTCTGGAAGGCGCCCTCGCGCCACGCCAGGGTGGCGACCAGGTTGCCGGCGACGCGCAGTGCGTGGGGTTCGACGGCCTCGATGCGGGTGACCTCGAAGGCATGCAGCTCGAGCACCTGGTAGTGGGCGGTGGCGCGCCAGCGCTCGGGGTGGAACTCGACCGTCAGCCTGCGCTCGTCCCCGTCCCAGGCGAGGGACGCGGGGTCGACCCCGAAGCCGATGACCAGCTCGCGGCACGAGCGTCAGTCCAGCTGCAGGGCGGCCAACGCCCGCGCCAGCATCGCGCCCACCTCGCCGGCCAGCGGCTCGAGCTGCGCGCGGGTCGCGGGGGCGGTCAGGGTGAAGGCCTGCCGCGGGTCGAGGACCTTCACCTCGGTGCCGCCGTCGACCTCGCGCAGGGTGAGGGTGCACGGCAGCAGCAGGGCGACGTCGCGGTCGATGTCGAGGGCGCGCTTGGCGATGACCGGGTTGCACACCCCGAGGATGCGGTGGCCCTCGTGCTCGGCGCCGAGCTTGGCCTGGAAGACCGCCTGGACGTCGACCTCGGTGAGGACGCCGAAGCCCTCGGTCTTCAGCGCGGCCTCGATCGCGGCGCGGGTGTCGGGGAGCGAACTGGGAACGATGGCGTGGAGTTCGGACATGGGATCCTCCGTGGTGATGGCGATGCTGCCCAGGTTAGTCGCTCCGCGGTGTGACGAGGGCATCTTGCGCTTCGCGCTCCGAGCCGCTAGGCTTGGCGCGACGCAGTTCGGTTCGCCGGTCGCGTCCCGGGCCATGGCCCGGATTCGCTCGTACCGCACGGCAAGGCGCCCACCGGGCGACCACCGGCGGTGAGAAAGATGGTCTTGGAATGGCTACCGGTAAGGTCAAGTGGTTCAACAACGAAAAGGGCTTCGGCTTCATCGAGGTCGAGGGTGGCGGCAAGGACGTCTTCTGCCACTTCTCGGCGATCACGGGTGACGGCTACAAGAGCCTCAACGAGGGCGACGAGGTCGAGTTCGACGTCGAGCAGGGCACCAAGGGCCCGCAGGCGAAGAACGTCACCGTGACGCACAGCGCCGGCCCGGCCGCTGGTTTCCGCCAGCGCTACTGAAGCCGACACACGAGTCGACGACGGCGCCCGGGGCTCAGGCCCCGGGCGCCGTGGTTTGCCGCGTGCTGGTAGGCTGACGCCACCCGCGCCGCGCCCTCCCGAGGTGGGGAGGACCCGCAGGAGGTGATCGTGGCCTGGCCGCCTCAACCCCTCGTTCTCGCCCTGTGGGCCATCGTCGCCGTGCTGGTGCTGCTGGCGGCGGTCGCCTGGGCGCGCCGCGCCGCCATCCGCGGCACGCGCAGCTTCGCCTTCTTCGCCCTCGCCGGCGCCATGTGGGCGCTCGCCGAGGGCATGCAATTCGCGGCGACCGACCCCGACGGCCAGCTCCTGTGGATGCAGCTCAAGTACCTGGGGATCGCCACGCTGCCCGTCGCCTTCGTCGTCTTCGCCAACGACTACACCCGCCAGGGCGCGTGGCTCAACCGCTTCGTCGTCGCGCTGCTGCTGGTGCTGCCGGCCGTCACCGTCGGCCTCGCGTGGACCTACCCGGTGAACGACCTGCTGTGGCGCTCGGTGGAGAGCGTCGACGGCCGGCTGTCCGTCGTCCGCGGCGACTGGTTCTGGGTCCACACCCTGACGAGCTACGCATGGCTGGCGCTGGGGTCGTTCTACCTGCTGCGCGGCTACGTGGGCACCCCGCGCCGCTACCGGGCGCAGGTGACGCTGGTCCTCGTCGCGGTGGCGGTGCCGTGGGTCGCCAACGTCGCCGTGGTCCTCGGCGGCGTCGACCTGCCCGTCGACCTGACGCCGCTGACCTTCGCCGTCAGCGCCGTGGCGCTGGCGCAGAGCCTGTTCTCGCACCGCCTCCTCGACATCGTCCCCGTGGCCCGCGAGACCGTCATGCGCCACCTGGGGGACGCGATCGCGGTGTTCGACCTGCGCCACGTGGCGCTCCTGCTCAACCCGTCCGCCGCCGAGCTGCTCGGGCTCGATGAGCCGGACGATGGCGTGGGCCGCGCGGCCGGCGACCTGTTCCACGACCAGCCCGAACTCCTGCGGTGGCTCGACGCGGACGGCGCCGGCGACGTCGATCTCGCCTGGCGCCGCGGCGGGCCGGAGCGCTGGTTCAACGCCCAGGTCGTGCCGCTCGCCGACCGCACCGGGCGCCGGACGGGCCACCTGGTGCGCCTGCAGGACGCGGGCCGGCAGGTGCTGGCCGAGCGCACGCTGCGGCAGGCGGAGCGCCGCCTGGCCGAGCAGGAGGCCTACCTGCGGGCGCTGCGCGAGGTGACCGACGGCCTCGCGCGCCGCGCGCCGATCGGCGAGCTGCTGGACGCCGTCTTGCGGCACGCGAGCGAGGCGTTGCGCGCCGAGCACGGCTTCGTCCACCTCATCGGCCAGGGCGGTGCGTCGCTCGAGCCGCACGGCGCGCTGGGCCGGTTCGCCGAGCGCCCCGCGCTCGTCTTCCGGCGCGGCGAGGGCCTGGCGGGGCGCGCGTGGGCCGACGGTCGCCCCCTGCGCGTGGACGACTACGCGCGCTGGCCCGGGCGCCTGCGCGGCATCGACCTGACGTTCGCCCGCTCGGCCATGGCGGCGCCCCTGGCGTCCGGCAGCGAGCCCCTGGGCGTCATCGCGCTGGCGCGCGACCGGGCCGACGAGCGCGCCTTCCGTCCCGAGGAGGAGGAGCTGCTCACGCGCTTCGCCCAGCTCGGCGCCATCGCCCTCGGGCAGGTGCGGCTCATCGAGGAGATCGAGGCGCGGCGGCGCGAGAGCGAGCAACTCAACCGCATCTCCACCACGATGCAGGAGCCGACCACGGTACAGGAGCGCATGGACCTCGTGCTGCAGGCGATCCAGGAGGTCGTGGGCTTCGAGCGCGCGGTGGTGTGGCTGCCCACCGACGACGGCGGCGCCCTCGAGACCACCAGCTGGATCGGCTTCGACGAGGCGCTCGGCGCCTCCCACCGGGTGCCGCTCGACGGCAGCGTGCCGCTGCTGGAGGCGGTGTACCGCGACGCCAGCGAGATCGTCCTCGACGGCAACGTCGCCGTCCCGCAGGGGTGGCGCGTGCGGCCCGCGTACGCCGACCTCAAGCTGCTCCGGTCGCGGTCGCCGGCGGTGCTGCCGATGCTCTCGCGCGGACGCACCGTGGGCGTCCTGGCGGTCGACAATCCCTACAGCCGACGGCCGCTGGGCGACAAGCTGCCGGTGCTGCGGCGCTTCGTCGCCAGCGCCGCGGTGGCGATCGACTCGGCCCGCCTCTACCAGGAGGTGCAGGCCGAACTCGTCGAGCGGCGCGCCGCCGAGGACGAACTGAGGCGCAGCGAGGAGAAGTACCGCACGATCCTCGAGACGATCCAGGACGCCTACTTCGAGGCGGACGCCCAAGGCGTGCTGCGGCTGGCGAACCCCGCCTTCGCCGCCGGGCTGGGGGCGGCGTCGCTCGACGAGCTCATCGGCCAGCCGTACCGCCGCTTCGTCGACCCGAGCGACGTGCGCGAGGTGATGGCGGCCTTCATGGGCGTGATGGCGACCGGCCGGCCGGTGCGCCGGCGGGAGTTCCGCTTCCGGCGTCGAGACGGCGGCGCCTTCCACGGTGAGGCCTCGATCGGCGTGGTGCACGACGCTCGGGGCCGGGCGGTCGGCTTCCGCGGTCTGGTCCGCGACGTCTCGGATCGCAAGCGCTACGAGGAGGAGCTGCGGGCCGCCAAGGACGCGGCCGAGGCCGCCAACGCCACCAAGAGCTCGTTCCTCGCCAACGTCTCGCACGAGCTGCGGACGCCGCTGACGTCGATCCTCGGCTTCGCCAGGCTGATCGAGCGGCGCTTCGACGAGGTGCTGGCGCCCGCGCTGGCCGACGTCGACGACCGCAAGGTGCGGCGCGCGGTGAGCCAGGTGCGCGGCAACGCCGGGATCATCTACTCCGAGTCGCAGCGGCTGACCCACCTCATCAACGACGTCCTGGACCTCGCCAAGATCGAGGCCGGCCGCGTGGACTGGCGCATGGCGCCGCTCGACCTCGGCGAGGTCGTCACCCGCGCCGCGCAGGCCACCCACGGGCTCTTCGAGCAGAGGCAGGGCGTGGAACTGCGCCTCGACCTGGCGGACGACCTGCCGCGGGTGACCGGCGACCGCGACCGCCTCACGCAGGTGGTCATCAACCTCGTCTCCAACGCGGTGAAGTTCACCGCTCAGGGCGAGGTCGGCATCGTCGCCCGCGTCGTCCACGACGCACGGGTGGGCGAGGCCGTGAGCGTCCGAGTGAGCGACACCGGCGTCGGCATCGCGCCCGAGGACCACGCGACGGTGTTCGAGCGCTTCCGGCAGGTTGGCGACACGCTGACCGAGAAGCCCCAGGGGACGGGCCTCGGCCTGCCGATCTGCAAGCAGATCGTCGAGCACCACGGCGGCCGGATCTGGGTCGAGAGCGTCCCCGGCGAGGGCGCGACGTTCGCCTTCGTCGTGCCCCTGGTGCCGCCGCAGCAGGCCGCCGGCGTCGCGGGCGACGAGCCCGGGGCGACCGCTGCGGGCCCCGCCGACGCCCCCGCCCCCGCCCCCGCCCCCGGCGCGGCCCCCCCCCCCCGCCCGGCCCCCCCCCCCGCCCCCGCCCCCCGCGCGGCCCCCGCCCCCGCCCCCGCCCCCCCCCCCCCCCC
>JAHYJQ010000155.1 GCA_019429025.1 Trueperaceae bacterium
CGCTGCTCGCGGCCAGCGCCGCGCTGGCGTTCGTCGGCTTCGCCCGCCGTGCCAACGACGCCGTCGTCGTGCTGCCCGACGTCGTCGGCACCGCCTACGCCGACGCTGCGCCCCGGCTGCACGGGCTGGGGCTGCGGGTGAGCCCCAACCCCATCGCGACCGACGAGCACCCCGTCGGCGCGGTGCTCGCCAGCGATCCCGGCGCCGGCCAGACGCTGCGGCCCGGGCGCGAGGTGCGCCTCAGCGTCGCCCTCCCCACGGGGCAGCTCGCCCCCACCGACGTGCCGCGACTGGTCGGGCTGACCTCGGCCGCCGCGGCGGCCGACGCGATCGACCGGGCGGGCCTGCGTCTCGGGCGGCTGGTGCGCATCCACGTCGACGCCCCGGCGGACGTCGTCCTGGCCCAGACGCCCGCGGCCGGCAGCACCGTGGGGCGCGGCGCGGCCGTCGATGTCGTGGTCTCGCTCGGGCCGCGTGCCAGCCGGACGTTCGTGCCCGAACTCGTCGGGTCGACGCTCGAGGACGCGATCGCGCTCGCGGTCATCGCGGGCCTGGCCGAATCCCAGGTGGTGGTCGAGCGCCTGCCGTCCGACGTCGCCCCGCGGGGCACGGTGTTGGCCCAGTCGTTGGCGCCCTACCGCGACGTCGTCGTGGCCGAGGCGGTGCTCCGCCTCATCGTGGCCGACGGCCCCGAGGTCGCGGACGCCGGCGGCCTGCCGGTGCTCGGGGGCCTGCGCGAGGACGAGGCGAGGTCGCTGGCCGCCGGCTTCGTCATCGACACGGTGTACGTGTCGGACAGCGGCCTGCCCGACGGCGTGGTCGGGCAGTCGCTGCCACCGGGCGCCCTCCCCGAGGACGGGAGGCTGGTGCTGACGGTCAACGCGCAGCCGGTGCCGGTGCCGATCCCGCGGGTCGACGTCACGGTCCGCCAGCCCGCCCCCCGCGCGTTGCCGTACCTGTGGTTCATCGAGCCGGGCATCCCGCAGGTGACCGCCGAGGTCACCGCGACCACGCTCGAGGGCGATCGCTTCCTCGTCGGCCGCAGCCAGGTGCGCGGCGGCGGCCGCGTGGCCGGGACCTGGACCACCAGCTACCCAGGCGTGGTCCGCTTCGACCTCACGCTGAACGGCGAACCCTATGGCGGCTCGCTGCGCGTGCCCTGACCGGTGTACAGTTGCTTCCGGCGATCTTGCGTGACGCTTCATCGCCAACCGCCGATGGAGTCGGTCGGGCGCGCAGCCCGCGACGCGACGACCCGAAGGGAACCCCGTGCTGCAGACCTTCCGTGACCTGAGCCGCTACGTCCGCCGCTACCCGCGCGCGTACGGCCTCGGCGTCATCCTGCTGGTGGGCTTCGCCTTCCTCAGCACGCTCACCCCGATCGTCATCGGGCGCGCCATCGACGCCTTCCTCACCGACCGCATGAGCATGACGGCCATCTGGGGGTACATCGGCGCGATCCTCGCGATCGGCCTGACCGCCGCGTCGACCATGGTCATCGTGCGCCGCACGCTGCTCAACGCGTCGTGGGAGATCCAGTTCGACATCCGCCACGATCTCTTCACGCACTTCACCAACCTCGACCCGTCGTACTACGACGACCACCGCGTCGGCGACCTCATGGCCCGCCTCACCGCCGACCTCAACGCCGTGCGCATGCTGGTCGGCGTCGCCGTCATGATGGGCACCAACACCAGCCTCGTGCTCGGCTTCACCCTCTACCGCATGTTCCAGCTCGACGCCGGGCTCAGCCTGCTCACCCTCGGCATCGTCCCGTTCATCACCATCACCTTCTTCCTCCTGCTGCGCGTCGTCCACCGCCGCTACGAACGCGTACAGGAGCAGTTCTCCAACGTCTCCGCGATGGCGCAGGAGAACTTCTCCGGCATCCGCGTCGTCAAGGGCTTCGGCATCGAGGAGCGCGAACTCGGCAACTTCGAGCGCCTCAACGACGAGTTCATCCGCCGCAACCTGGCGCTGACCAAGGTCGAGGGACCGCTGTTCCCGCTGATGGAGCTCATGTTCGGCGTCACCATCTCGGTGCTGCTGCTCGTCGGCGGCCGGCTGGTGCTCGGCATCGGCGGCGACCTGACGATCGGTCAGTTCTCCTCCTTCGTGTTCCTGTTCGAGGGCATCCAGTGGCCGCTCATCGCGCTCGGCTGGATCGCCAACATCCTGCAGCGCGGCACCACGTCGTGGCACCGCCTGCGGGCGATCCTCGACGTCCCGACCAAGATCAAGGACGGGCCCGATACCCGCGGCGACGTCAGCACGCTGCACGGCGACGTCGAGTTCCGCGACGTCAGCCTCAGCCTCGGTGGCAGCCGGGTGCTCGACCGCGTCAGCTTCCGCATCCGCGCCGGCGAGGCGATCGGCATCACCGGTCGCACCGGCTCCGGCAAGACGCTGATCGTCAAGCTCATCACCCGCCTGCTCGACCCGGACGAGGGCGTGGTGCTCGTCGACGGCATCGACGTGCGCCGCATCCCGGTGGCCGTGCTGCGGCGGCGCATCGGGCTGGTGCCGCAGGAGCCGTTCCTCTTCGGCGACACGATCGCCGACAACATCGCCTACGGCATCCCGGAGACCGACGACGCGGAGACCCGCGAGCGCCGCGTGCGCGAGGTCGCCCGCCTCGCCCAGCTCGAGGGCGACGTGGACGGCTTCCCGCTCGGCTTCGCCACCCCGCTCGGCGAGCGCGGCGTCACGCTGTCGGGCGGCCAGCGCCAGCGCACCGCCATCGCCCGCGCCATCATCCGCGACCCCAGCGTGCTCATCTTCGACGACGCCCTCTCGGCCGTCGACACCCAGACCGAGGCCAGCATCCTCGAGGGCCTGCAGCGCGTGCAGCAGGGGCGCACCACGATCGTCGTCGCCCACCGCGTCTCGGCCTTCCAGCACTGCGATCGCGTCCTGCTGTTCGACGACGGCAAGCTCGTCGAGAGCGGCACCCCCGAGGCGCTGCAGGCGCAGGGCGGGTGGTACGCCGACATCGTGCGGCGGCAGCAGCTGGAAGAAGACTTGGAGGCGACCGCGTGAGCGCCCCACGAACGAGCCGCCGCCCGCGGCGGCAGCAGCTGGAAGAGGACCTGGAGGCGACCGCGTGAGCGCCCCACGAACGAGCCGCCGCCCGCGGCGGCAGCAGCTGGAAAAAGACCTGGAGGCGACCACGTGAGCGCCCCACGAACGAGCCGCCGCCCGCTGGCCGACCCGACCATCGGCGGGATGATCGACCCCGACTACGACGCCGAGCGGATGAAGGCCCAGTTCCGGTCGCAGCGCAAGCGCACGCGCGGGAACATGCGCGCCGAGGGCGCCTTCGACGAGGACGGCGAGAAGATGCAGGCCTCGCTCGACCGCGGCCTCGCGCGCCGGCTCCTCGCCTACCTCGCGCCGTACCGCGGCCACGTCATCGGTGCGGTGGCGCTGCTGCTGACCTACTCGGCGATCGTGCCCGCCTTCCCACGGCTGATCGCCACCGCCGTCGACCGCTACATCGTGGCCGGTTTGGCCCCCTTCGACGCGCTGACGATCGACGAGCGCTTCGCGGGCCTGCTCGGCATCGTCGGCGTCTACCTCGGCCTGCGAGCGGTGAACTTCGGGCTGCGCTACGGCTACACCTACCTGGTGTCGTGGATCGGCCAGCACGTGATCTACGACCTGCGGCGCGACACCTTCGGCAAGATCCAGCGGCTGCACCTCGGGTTCTTCGACCGCACCCCGGTCGGACGCCTCATCACGCGCATCACCAGCGACGTCGAGGCGATCCAGACGGCCATGACCGACGGCGTCGTCGGCCTGATCGCCGACGTGGCGCTGATCATCGGCCTGACGATCTACATGTTCACGATCGACTGGCGGCTGGCGATCGTCACGCTCAGCGTCATGCCGCTGCTGTTCCTGACGCTGAACTACCTGCGGCGCCGCATCCGCGACGCCTTCCGCGTCGTGCGCCTGCGGGTGTCGCGCTCCAACGCCTACCTCGCCGAGAACCTGAACGGCATGACCACGGTGCAGCTGTTCAACCGCGAGCAGCGCAACGCCAAGCGTTTCGACGAGATCAACCTCAGCCTGCTCGACGCCTACGTCGAGCAGGTGCGCTGGTTCTCGCTCTTCTTCCCCTCGGTGAACGTCGCCGGCGCCGTGGCGACCTCGCTCATCCTCTACTACGCCGCCTGGCAGCTGGTCGGGCCGGGCGTGGCGGAGGTGCTGACGATCGGCGTGCTCATCGCCTTCATCCAGTACGCCCAGATGTTCTTCCGACCGCTGCAGGAGCTCTCCGACCGCTTCAACACGCTGCAGGCCGCCATGGCCTCCGCCGAACGCATCTTCGGCCTGCTCGACACGCCCGAGAAGGTGACCGACAAGGACGTCCCCATGCCGCTCGAGGGCCGCTTCCGCGGCGAGGTGCGCTTCGAGGACGTCCACTTCGCGTACGACGACGAGGATTGGGTGTTGCGCGGGCTCGACCTGACGATCCGGCCCGGCGAGTCGGTGGCCTTCGTCGGCCACACCGGCGCCGGCAAGACCACCGTCATCAGCCTGGTGAGCCGCTTCTACGACGTCCAGCGGGGCGCCGTGCGCATCGACGGCCACGACGTCCGCGACCTGTCGCAGAGCGAGCTGCGGCGGCACGTGGGCATCGTGCTGCAGGACCCGTTCCTGTTCAGCGGCACCGTCCGTAGCAACATCACCCTGGGCAACGACGACATCCCGCTCGACCGGGTGATCGAGGCCGCCCGCTTCGTCAACGCCCACACCTTCATCGAGCGGCTGCCGCTGGGCTACGACACCCCGGTGCGCGAGCGCGGCGCCGGCTTCTCGACCGGCCAGAAGCAGTTGCTCGCGTTCGCGCGCGCCCTGGTGCAGAATCCCGACATCCTGCTGGTGCTCGACGAGGCCACCGCCAACGTCGACACCGAGACCGAGGAGCTGATCCAGGACGCGCTCGGCAAGCTCATGCAGGGCCGCACCAGCATCGTCATCGCGCACCGCCTGTCGACCATCCAGGACGTCGACCGCATCCTGGTGCTGCGCAAGGGCAAGCTCATCGAGCAGGGCACGCACGCGGAGCTGCTGCGCATCCCCGACGGCTACTACCGCAAGCTGTACGAGTTGCAGTACCAGGAGTCGCCGGTCGGCTGACCCTCGCGGGGGCGCGCGTGCCCGCGAACTGCACGCGCGTGCCCGCGAACTGCACGCGCGTGCCCGCGAACTGCACGCGCGTGCCCGCGAACTGCACGCGCGTGCCCGCGAACTGCACGCGCGTGCCCGCGAACTGCACGCGCGTGCCCGTGCGCCGGCCGGGCCTAGCGGATGGTCACGCGGTAGACGAGCGTCAGTTCGTCCTCCGGCTCCATGTCGACGAGCACCGTCCAGCGCACCGTCGTGTAAGCCGTCGGGTCCGCGATCGTGCGGTCGTCGCCGAGGCCGATGAACACGTTCGTCTCCGCGAAGGTCATGCCGCCGTCGGCGGAGAACTCGGTGAGCAGATCGTCGCTGCTCGGCGTCGCGGAGCTCGGCACGAACTGCGTGCCCTCGAGGATGGGCACCGAGATGACGACGATGCCCGGCGGCAGCGTCTCCTCGCTCACGTTGGTGACGATGATGCGGTACTCGACCACCTGGCCCGGGCGCGCCTGGGTGGCCGGCGAGTAGCGGTCCTCGCGGGTGCCGTCGTCACGCGTGACCTGGCTGACGATGTAGGTCTCGAGCACGGTCTCGAGCGGGTCGGTGGCCTGCGCGAGGGCCACCGTCGACGCGAGCAGCAGCAGCGACAGGGCGGGGACGATCCACGGGCGCCTCATGCACACCACCGTAACGCTTCGGCCTGTGGCGCGCCTGAGACCGGGCTTCACGCGACGGGCACGTTCGCCCGCGGCATCACGGCGCGCTGCCCAGCCCCGCCGACCGCGCGGCCGCCAGGGACGCGGCGTAGGGCGCCGCCTCGTGGAAGCCCAGCGCCGTCGCGCGCTCGAACGCCTCGCTCAGCTCGTCGAGCACGCCGGCCGGCCACACCTCGACCCCGTCCCGTGCCCACACGATCCCCAGCTCGCGCATCCACGACGTCGCCCACGCGAACGCCGCCTCACCGTGGCCGCCGTCGGCGGCCGCGCGGAACCAGCGGCGCGCCTCGCCGTCGTCGGGCGCCACGCCCAGGCCCGCCTGGTACAGGCGGCCCAGGCGCCAGGCGGCCTCCGCGTGGCCCGCCTCCGCGGCGGTGCGGTACCACGCCGCCGCGGCCCGCGCGCTCCACGGCGCCCCGAGCCCGGCCTCGGCGAGGTAGCCGAGCATGAACTGCGCCGTCGGGTCGCCGGCGGCGGCCAGGCGTTCCCAGTGGCGACGCGCGGCGGCGAAGTCGCCGTCGCGGTAGGCGTGGAAGCCCGCCGAGACGTCGAACGTGGCCCCCGCGCGGCTGGCCACCCACCACTGGCTGAGGACGAAGCCGGCGACGGCGATCGCCAACAGGACGAGCAAGACGCCACGGCGACGCACCCGCGAGGTGGCGTCATCGTCGGCGTAGCCGAAGTCCTGGAAGCCCCGGCGCTCCTCGAAGACCAGCCGCGCGGCCTCACCGGCGTCCAGCGGGCCGATCGCCTGCACGTTGCCGTGGTGCTCCGCCGGCGGCAGGTCCGGCCCCACGTCGATGGGCGGGGTGTCGCCGGGCAAGTGCGTCTCCCCGGGGGCGTCATCCTGCTGCCGGCGGTCCCACGGCGGCGCGGGCTGCGGTCCGAGCCCGCGCCACGCCGGCGGCGCGCCCGGACCGACGCCGTCGTCTGCCGCCCCAGCGCGCGGACGTGGCCGGCGCGAGGCGCGGCCCACGAGCGGCACGTCCGCCTCGGCGGCTTCGGGCCCGGCCCCGTGAGCGTCGTCGGCGTCGCCTTGTCCCCCCGACGCCTCCGAGGCGACCTTGGGGCGCGGCAGCGGCCAGCGACCCGGTCCCCCCCAGTCCTCGCCGGCGTCCGTCCCCCAGTCGCTCGCCGAGCCGAAGGGCGACCGGCTCGGGGGCGCCGGACTTGCCGCCGACCCGGGTTCGGGGTCCACCTCGAGCTCCGGCTCGGACGCGACCTCGGAATCCCATTCGGGCTCGGTCTCGGCTTCGGGTTCCGGCTCCGTTGCTGGTTCGCGTTCCAACTCGGGTTCTGGTTCCGGCTCCGGTTCGGGTTCCGGCTCGGGCCCGAGCTCCGGCTCCGGCTCGAGCTCCAGCTCAGGCTCCAGTTCGGCCTCTGGTTCTGGCTCGGGCTCCGGTCCGGGACCGCCCTCGGCGCCGGCCGCAGGCTCAGGCTCGGGCTCCGGCTCGGCGCTCGGATCCGTGACGGCCTCCGGCCCCCCCGCGGAGGCGTCCGCCACCGGCACCCCCTCGAGCTCCTCCGGCTCCGCCAGGCGAATGACGACGCGCACGCCGGCCGCCTCGAAGGTCTGGGCGATCGCGTCCGCCTT
>JAHYJQ010000156.1 GCA_019429025.1 Trueperaceae bacterium
GGTGACCACGGCGTCGTTCATGCTGCTGCCGCTCGTGATCGCCGTGGCGGTCGGAGCGCCGCTGGCGGGCCGGCTGGTCGACCGGGTGGGCGCCCGACCGGTGATCGCAGCCGGCCTGAGCCTGACCGCGCTCGGCCTCTTCGGCCTCGGGACGGTCGGCGGCACCTTCGCCGGCTTCGTCGCGTCGGCGGCCGTGGTCGGCCTGGGCCTGTCGGCGCTGGTGGGCGCGCCGCTGCGCTACCTGCTCCTGCAGCACGCGGTGCCGGAGCACCGCGGGGCGGCGCAGGGCGTGCTGACCGTGTTGGGGACGCTGGGGCTGGAGGGTCGCGCGCGAGCCTGACGCCCCGTCAGCGGTCGCCGACGATCCCGTGCCGCCGTCGGTTCTGGTCGGGTGGTCGTGGGTGCCCTGGTCAGGTCCCGCGGTGCCCGGCGAGCAGGCCGTTCACGCTCAAGTCCTCGTCGGCGATGGGCCAGTGGATGCCCTCGCCGTCGCCGAGAATCTCCCACGACTCGCGCGCCTTCCGCCCGGCCTGAGCCAGCCTGGGGAACCAGACGAGCGGGACCGTGATGCTGCGCCCGTCGGCCAGATCGACGGTCAGCGTGTCGTCCGTGGTACGGACATGGCGCGCCAGCGCACGCGTCTCAACCGTTGAAGTGGACATGCCAGGCCTCCCTGATGGTGTCCGCGTGCGTCGCGACGAGCGACGCGATGATGCGAAGCTCGCGCGGGCCGAACCCCGTCGATCCGGCCAGCGCCACCGGTTCAAGCCAGTACGTCGCGAGGTGCCTGTCGCTGCACGTGGATGTGGGGTGGTTCTCCGCGCTCGTTGCTGAAGAAGAAGAACCGGTACGGGCCGTCGCGGAGAACGGTGGGCGACACGCTCGGAGTGTAGCGCGGGGGAGTCGGGCTTGCGACGCCCACCCACGACGGCGGCGCGCCGCGCTGCGCGCCCGCGCGCATCCCGCCGCCGCAGCTGGTGGCGCGGGCTTCGGGGATCGATGGGCGGGTCGGATCGCGCGGCCCACGCCCACCTGACGCCCCGTCAGCGGTCGCCGACGATCCCGTGCCGCCGCAGGAAGTCCCGCACGGTCGCGACCCACCGCCCGTTCTCCTCGAGCTGCGGCGAGTGGCCGCTGTGCTCGAAGACCACCAGCTCGGCGTGCGGGATGCCGGCGGCGATCTCCTCGCTGGCGGCGACCGGGGTGATCCAGTCGTGGCGGCCGACGGTGATGAGCACCGGCACCTGGATCTCGTTCAGGCGCCCGGTGAGGTCGTAGTTCGGCAGGTTCTGCGAGAAGGCCTGGTTGTGGGTGTCGGCGCGCGCCACCACCGCCGCGACCCGCTCGGCGGCCTTGGCCGGGTCGCTCTTGGCGTCGTAGAGGGGCGCCAGCGTCGCGTAGGCGGACTTCATGGTGGCGTCGTCGGGGACGCGGCCGTCGAACACCATGTCGAGCAGCTCGGGGGTGATGGCGGGGAACTCGCGGGCGCGCGCCAGCGCGTTCGCCTTGGCCAGCGCCTCGCAGCGGCGCGACGCCGACGTGTCGCGCAGGACGAGCGCGCGCACGCGCTCCGGGTGCGCGAGGGTGTACTCCAGGGCGACGTAGCCGCCGTAGGAGCCGCCCTTGACGACGATCTTCTCGTCGCCGAAGTGCCCGCGCAGGGCGTCCCAGTCGGCGACCCACTGGGCGTGGGTGTAGGGCGGAACGGGATCCGAGGCGCCCGAGCCGCGGGCGTCCCAGGTGACGACGCGGAAGGCGTCGGCCATGGGCGCGAACGCGCGCTTGGGCGTCGCGTGCGTGCCGAGGCCGGGGGCGCCGTGATGGGCGTAGATGGCCGGGGCGCCGGCCGGTCCTTGGACGTCGACGTGCAACTCGATGCCGTTCACGGGCACGCGCATGGGGGCTCCTCAGGCGCTCGCCGTCAGGTGGGGCGCGAGCGCGGGCGTTGTGGCGCCGTGGCGGGCGGCGAGCACGACGACCGTGAGCGCCGCCGCCGAGCATCGGCGCGACGGGGCCGCTGGCGACGCGGCCGAAGCCGCTGAGGATGGCGTCGATCATCGCCTCGCGGTCGATCGCCATGAGCAGCGCCTGCTTGACCCGGACGTCCTCGAAGCGCGCGTCGTCGTGGTTGGGGGCGACGAAGAAGAACAGGTTCTGCGACTGACGCAGGACCTCGAGCCGGCCGCTGCGCTCGATGCCCTCGATGACGTTGGGGCTGAGGCGGGTGACGACGTCGAGCTGCCCGGCCAGCGCCTGCGCGACCTGGGTGTTGGCGTCGGGGATGATGCGGAAGATCATGCCGGCGAGCTTGGGCGCGCCGCCCCAGTGGAGCGGGTTGGGCTCGAGGCGCACGTAGGCGCCGGGGACGAACTCGGCCACCTTGAAGGGGCCGGTCGTGACCGGGTTGCCCTTGTTGAACTCGGCGACGGTCAGCGGGTTCTCGGCGTCGCCGAGCGCGTGCTCGGGCAGGATGCCGGCGAACGACGCCAGGTAGTAGGGGAGCGCCGAGAAGGGACGCTTGAGGACGAAGCGCACGGTGTGGTCGTCCAGCACCTCGACGCGCTCGATGGTGTTGAACTGCGAGGCGCTCTGGGCGCCGAGTTCGGGGTTGAGCACGACGTCGTTGAACGTGAAGGCGACGTCGGCGGCGTCGAAGGGGTCGCCGTCGGACCACTGCACGCCCTGGCGCAGCTCGAACACCCACGCCAGGCCGCCCTCCTCGGGCGTCCACGAGGTGGCCAGCGCCGGGATCGGGCTGAGGTCGTCGGGGGAGTAGCGGGTGAGCTGGTCGAAGAGGATCGTGTTGATGAGGTTCGACTCGATGACGGCCCCGGGCGTCCAGGGGTTGAGCGTCGGGTCGGCGTTGGTCGCCAGGTTGAGGACCGCGTCGGGGTCGGCGGCCAGCGCGCCGCGCCGACCGAGCGCGTGCGCTTCTTCGTCGCCTACGACGGGACGCCGCCGCTGGCCGGCGGCGGCGCCCTCACCTGCACGATCCGCGGCCGTCAGGCGGCCTGCGGCGCCGCCTCCTCGGTCGTGCCCAGGAACTGGCTGCGGTAGAGGCGCGCGTAGGCGCCGTCGGCCGCGAGCAGCTCCTCGTGGCGGCCGCGCTCGACGATGCGTCCCTGCTCCATGACCAGGATGAGGTCGGCGTCGATGATCGTCGAGAGCCGATGGGCGATGACGAAACTCGTGCGGTCGCCGCGCAGCGCCGCCATCGCCTGCTGCAGCAGCAGCTCGGTGCGCGAGTCGACCGAGCTGGTGGCCTCGTCCAGGATCAGCAGCGCGGGATCTGCCAGGAAGGCGCGCGCGATCGTGATGAGCTGCTTCTCGCCGGCGCTGACGTTGCCGCCCTCGTCGTCGATCACCGTGTCGTAGCCGTGCGGCAGGCTGTGCACGAAGCGGTCCACGAAGGTGGCGCGGGCGGCGGCGAGGATCTCCTCCTCGCTGGCGTCCGGGCGGCCGTAGGCGATGTTGTCGCGGATCGTCCCCTTGAAGAGCCAGGTGTCCTGCAGCACCATGCCGATGCGCGAGCGCAGGTCGGCGCGCGACATCGCCGCGACGTCGATACCGTCGAGCGTGATGCGCCCCGCGTCGAGCTCGTAGAAGCGCATGAGCAGGTTGACCAGCGTGGTCTTGCCCGCCCCCGTCGGCCCCACGATGGCGACCGTGTTCCCCGGCTCGGCGACCAGCGACAGGTCGTCGATGAGGGGCTGGTCCGCCGCGTAGCGGAAGGCGACGTGCTCGAAGGTGACGCGGCCACGCCCGTTCGCCGTGGGGGTCGCCCCCGCCGCCTCGACCGACTCCTCCTCGGCGTCGAGCAGCTCGAAGACGCGCTCCGCCGACGCCACCCCCGACTGCAGCAGGTTGACCATCGAGGCGATCTGGGTGATCGGCTGGGTGAACTGGCGCGAGTACTGGATGAAGGCCTGCACGTCGCCGAGGCTGATGCGGCCGCTGGCGACGCGCAGGCCACCCACGACCGCGACCACCGCGTAGCCCAGGTTGCCGATGAACATCGCCAGCGGCATGATCAGGCCCGACAGGAACTGGGCTCGGAAGGCCGCGTCGTACAGCGCGCCGTTCTCCTCCTCGAAGCGCGCCTGCAGCTCCCGCTGGCGGCCGAACACCTTCGCCAGGGCGTGCCCGGTGAACGCCTCCTCGACCTGCGCGTTCAGGGTGCCGGTGCGCCGCCACTGCTGGATGAACTGCTGGCCGGAGCGCTTCATCACCAGCATCGCGAGCACCATCGTGGCGGGGATGCTCGCCAGGGCCACCAGCGTGAGCAGCGGCGAGATGGAGAACATCATCGCGAGCACGAAGACGACCGTGAGCAGCGAGGTCAGCATCTGACTGAGCGTCTGCTGCATGCTCTGGGCGACGTTGTCGATGTCGTTGGTGACGCGGCTCAGCAGCTCGCCACGGGGCTGGTGATCGAAGTAGCCCAGCGGCAGGCGGTGCAGCTTCGCCTCGACCTGGGCCCGCAGCCCGTAGACGGTGCGCTGGACCACGCCGGTCAGCAGGTAGCCCTGCAGGAACTGCAGCAGGGCCGCCGCCAGGTAGATCGCGACGACGATGCCCAGCACGCGCGCGACGGCCTCGAAGTCGACGCCCACGCCGGGCGTCAGGTCGATCCCCGACAGCAGGTCGGCCATCCGCTCCTCGCCGGACGCGCGGGCGCCGGCGATCGCCTGCTCCTTGGTGATCCCTGCCGGCAGCGTCTTGCCGATCAGGCCGGCGAAGATGAGGTCGGTGGCGCGTCCCAGCACCCGCGGTCCCACCGACGAGAGGGCCACCGAGACGATGCCGGCGAGCACGACGAAGCCCACCCAGACGCGCTGCGGGGCCAGGTAACCGGCCAGGCGGCGCAGCGAGGGGCCGAAGCTCAGGGCCTTCTGGCCCACCATGCCGCGGCCGTGCATCATGCCGCTGCCGGTGACGCGCTCGGTGGTCTGCAGGCGCTTGGGCGTCCGCTCGTTCGCCGGCCGGGTCATGCCGCCACCCGGCTCTGCGACGCGACGATCTCCTGGTAGGTGGCGGACGTGCGCGCGAGCTCCTCGTGGGTGCCGAGCCCGACCACGCGGCCGTCCTCGAGCACCACGATGCGGTCGGCGCCCACGACGGTCGCCACCCGCTGCGCCACGACCAGCACGGCCGCGTCGCGCGTGACGGGCTCCAGCGCCCGGCGCAGGCGCGCGTCGGTGGCGACGTCGAGGGCCGAGAAGGCGTCGTCGAACAGGAAGAGGCTGGGTCGGCGGATGACCGCCCGCGCGATCGCGAGGCGCTGCTTCTGGCCACCGGAGAAGTTCGTGCCGCCCTGGGCCACCTCGGCCTCGAGGCCGTCGGGCAGGGCCTCGACGAAGTCCCGGGCCTGCGCCACCTCGAGCGCCCACCACATCTCGTCCTCGCTCGCGTCCGGCTTGCCGAAGCGCAGGTTGCTGGCGATCGTGCCGCTGAAGAGGTAGGCCTGCTGCGTCACCATGCCCAGCTGCGCCCACAAGGCGTCGGGCTCGTAGTCCCGGACGTCGATGCCGCCGACGCGGACGACACCGGCGGTGGCGTCGAAGAGGCGCGGCACCAGGTTGAGGAGCGTCGTCTTGCCGGCGCCGGTGGAGCCGATGATGGCCACCGTCTCGCCGGGGCGCACCTCGAAGGAGACGTCGCTGACGACGGGGTGGGTGGCGCCCGGGTAGGCGAAGGTGGCGCGCTCGAAGACCAGGTGGCCCGGGCGCTCGGGGGCCGTCGCGCCGGCCGCCGGCGGGACCACGGAGGGCGTGGTGTCGAGCACCTCGCCGATGCGCTGGGCCGACACCGTCGCCCGCGGCAGCATCATGACCAGCATCGTCGTCATCAGCAGGGCGGTGAGGATCTGCAGCAGGTAGGCGATGTAGGCCGTGAGCGCGCCGATCTCCATGAGGCCGGCGTCGATGCGCCGTCCGCCGAACCACAGCACCGCGACGGTCGACAGGTTGAGGACCAGCAGGACGACGGGGAAGAGCGCGGCCATCCAGCGCCCGACGAACAACGAGACGTCCGTGAGCTCGGCGTTGGCGCGCCCGAAGCGCGCCGACTCGTGGGGCTCGCGCACGAAGGCGCGCACCACGCGGACCCCGGAGAGCTGCTCGCGCATCACCTGGTTCACCCGGTCGATGCGCTTCTGCATCGCCCGGAAGCCGGGGACCACGCGCGCGACGATGAACCCCACCGCTGCCGCCAGCACGGGCACCGCGACCGCGACGAGCCACGACAGGCCGACGTCCTCGCGCAGCGCCATGATCACGCCGCCGACCATCATGATCGGCGTCGTCACCAGCAGCGCGAAGGTCATGAACAGGAGCATCTGCACCTGCAGGACGTCGTTGGTGTTGCGGGTGATGAGGGACGGCGCGCCGAAGGCGGCGACCTCGCGGCTCGAGAAGTCGGCGACCTGGTGGAACACCGCCGAGCGCAGGTCGCGGCCGAACGCCATGGCCGTGCGCGCGGCCAGGAAGACCGCGGCCACCGTCGCCGCCACCTGCAGCAGCGACACGAGCAGCATCCAGCCGCCTTGGCGGACGATGAAGCCGGTGTCGCCGCGCACGATGCCGAGGTCGATGATGTCGGCGTTGATGGAGGGCAGGAGCAGGTTCATGATCGACGCGACGAACTGGAGCCCCACGATCACGAAGATGGCGCCGCGGTAGGGGCGGGTGTAGCGGCCGAGGAGACGCAGCAGCATCAGGTGGCTCCGTTCGCGCGGTCGGCGACCGCGCCGTGCAGGAAGACGTCGACGAGCTCGAAGGTGGCGAGGGTCGGGCGCGGGGGCCCGTAGAGCGGGCGGGACGCGAAGAGCAGCGCCGCGAACACGGCAGCGGCGCGCTCGGCCGGCAGCCGCAGGTCGGCCTCATGCGGTCGCAGCAGCGTCGCGATGCCTTCGTGGACGGCAGCGTGCCAGGTCTCGAGGACGGCGGCCCCCAGCCGGCCATCGCGCTTCGGGGCCGGGGGGAGACCGTGCAGAACCGCGGCCAGGGCGCGCACTTCGTCCAGCCTCGGCAGCAGCCGATCGGCCACGGCCGTCAGCGTGGCGGCGAGGTCGTCCGGCGCCTCGGCGGCGGCGATCGCGGCGCGGGTCGGCAGCGGGTCGAGCCGGTGTCGGATGGCCGCCAGCACGAGCGCCCGCTTGTCCTCGAACACCGAGAAGAGCGTGCCCTCGGCGACCCCGGCGGCCTCGGCCATCTCGCGCGTCGTCACGGCAACGCCGCGGGCGATCAGGAGCGGAGCGACGGCCTCGACGATGGCGTCGCGGCGGTCGTTCGGCGGGAGCGGTGGGGCACGGCGGGTGCGTGGCACCCGCGGACTGTAAGTGAGTGAGCGCTCACTCGTCAAGCGTCGTTCCTGGGTGCCCGACCCGCCGACCCGCCGCCGG
>JAHYJQ010000157.1 GCA_019429025.1 Trueperaceae bacterium
CGGAACTGCACCGGCACGTCGCCATCACTGCTGGTGGTGAGCTTCAGGAGTAGCTGTTTGAGGTCGGGGCGGTGGTCCTTGCTGAAGCCGCGGGTGATGAACGGTGGCCGCTGCCCGCGGATGCTCATGCCCCCCTGATCCGGGTACTGCCCGCTGAAGCTCACGCTGGTGGTGTCGGCGTGCAGTTCGTCGAGGCGCACGTTGAACTCGCGCGCCATGGCGACGACCACGTCCGTGATGAGCGCCTCGTGGTTCGCGTCGTAGAGTTCATCGAGCGCGGCGCCGACTGCGTCATCACTGAAGTGCCGTTGCTCGGCAGGGCTGAGTCCGAAGGCGATCGGCGCGAAGCTCGCCAGCGCGCTCGCTTGCGCGTACAGCGGTTCTCGCTCGACCAGCAGCGAACGCAACAGCACCATCAGTGAGCGCGCGAACGCCAGCCGCACCCGGCGGCCCGTGCTCGGCACGAACCGCTCCAGCCGGGCTTCGAGATCGAGGCGTTCCAGGAACACGTTCACCAGCGGCAGCGGCCCCAGGCGCTCAGCCACCAGTGCGGTCTGCTTGAGGTCCACGGGCGCTTGACGTGACGTCATCTAGCGCTAATACTAGCGTAAGACATGCGATCACGTCAAGCCAAACCCCACCCCGATCGCGCGCGTTTGCGGCGACGCACACGCGAACTCAGGCGCTTGCTCAGCAGCCTCGACTACCTCGCTTCAGGCACCCTCACGCAGCGCATGAAGGCCTGCGGGAAACCCAACTGCCGCTGCGCGACCGATCCGGCCGCACGCCACGGCCCGTACTACGAATGGGGCTACATGCACGACGGGAAACTCAAGCACCGCAGTGTCCCAGCCGAACGAGCCGAACTCATGCAGCACGCCATCGACAACTACCAACGCATCCGCGAACTCCTCCACGAGTGGGAGCTCCTCACCGCCGACGAGATCATCACCCCAGAACCCAACGAAGACTGACCAGCACAACAACACTCACGCTATGCACGGCATATCCAACCGCTGAACGTCGGAAAGGCAGCCTTGTGTGTCAATGGTCTCCTTGGAGAGTACATGGGTGCTCGCCGGGCTTCGGCCGCCCCCCGCCACCCAGGTAACGGGGGTTCAATCGGGATGGTGGCGGTTACCGGCGTAACCACCGTGGCCGTGAGCCGCGCCATCTGGTGGGCGGCGGCGAGTGCAGGCGTTGAGCGCCATCCGCGGTATGAGCGCGCCTCAATGTCGTCTCACATTGATGCTTTCATGATTAACGCATAACACGGTGTGATAATGCCGCTTATCAATTCGCCACGGTCAGTAGGCTTGCCCTGTGTGACGTTGTTCAGCTGCTCGGGGATGACGGTCGCTGCGGCGATACCCAGCCGAGTTGCATTAGGCGATTCGCGGCAAGGTCGTATTGCCGGCGGTCAAAGCGGCTACCCTTGTCGCCCCACTCTTGTACCTCACGCCAAGCATCGTCACTTGTCTCCGGATTGCACTGGGCAAGAACCCAATGCGTGCTGGCAAGCAGTTCAAGGGCATCCGGCATCTCAAAGCCCTCGACAAGGTTGGAGACGCGATCGAGGGCCGCCACAGTTGACGGGTGGTGATCCAGCAGTCGCTGGGCGGCCTCAACGGCGTCAGGGACCGTGGCCAGAGGTTTCGTCGGGCTGTCCCCAGTGTCGCCATACCCTCGAATCATGTGACCATCGAGCCGAATCAGAACGTGGCGCAGATTCGTGGCGTACGGCCCGTGGGGGGCTCGCGCGAAATCGAGTCGGAGGGGTTCGCCTGCGCATTGCAGGAAATACATCAGTTTGTGGACTTCGAGAAGGCTGATGAACGGGTCGACACCACTGGCGAGGTAGCGTCCCATAACGGCTAGAAGCGCCGCTCTCCCTGGCGTCATCCGCGGCCGAGGCATTGCTGTCCGCATTCGCATCGGATCGGGTGAACCAGCGGGCCGATACGCGACGACGCTTGTTGCCGTCATTTGGCCCGCAGCTTCCCGAATCAACGGCTCCACCTCCGCCCAGTTCAGGCCACCGAGCCCACACCCGAGTGGAGGAATCGCGATCGACCGAATGCCTCGCGCGTTGACCTCCCGCACGAGATCGGCGAGCCCGTCCCTGATCCAACGAATCCGGCTAGACCCACGCCAGTGCTCCTTCGTGGGAAAGCTGATGATGTACTCAGGAACGTCCAAGTACCCGGTGGAGTGGACATGCACCTTGCCAACCCTGAGTAAGCCCGACTTGCACGCAATTGCGTAGTCACGAAAGTACTTAGGATGCGCCTTCCGGAACTGCAACGCAATACCTCGCCCCATGACCCCGACGGTGTTGACCGTGTTGACTAGGGCCTGGGTCTTGGCGTCCAAGATGTTGTCGTTCACCACTTCGTAGCTCATTGCGCCCTTCAATAATACCAGGTTGGCCTGACTACAACTCGCGGGGCGGGGCGTGTGCCGATCAACGAGGCTTCCACCTCATCCTTCACCCCATTATCGGCTACGCCGATCTCGGCTACCAGGTGCCAGGGCACAGCGCCAAAGACCAGGAACTCCGCCATCTTACGTTGCTTCACCTGCGGTTCGGACCAGTACTTGGCGTTAATCGCCGCTTCGTCAAGGCCATCGAAGGCCCCATTTCCCGTGGCAAACGGGGTGATTGCCACCGCCGCGTTGCCGTGGGCGACCGCCCATCGTACGTGGCGCTCGTCAGCCCATCGAACAACTCCTTCAATCTCCAAGACGAGATGCACGATCCGTCGTTGACCGCCGACGTACGTAAGCTCCTCGTGGCCCACGTGTATCAGATACAGCATCACGGATCGCGGGCAGTAGAAGAACGGGACGTATTGGCCAACTCGCGTGCCCGGCTGGCACTCCACTGGGAGCCGTAGTCGCCGGTCCTTGATCCGCTCCATGCCGATCGTGACCGGCGGAGTGCCTTGCGCCGCGCGAACGCGTTCATCTGAGAGAAGCCAGCCCGATCTGGCAATCGCCACAACGTTCGTTGCCTCAGTGATGTGGAAGACCCTGGTCAGCGCCAACTTCCCAGCACGTTACTTCATTGCGCCCTCGGTCGTCGCCGCCGTCACACGCCCGATGGGCCAACACGGGGTCTACGGGATTGGCGGGCGAACTATGTAGGTGCGCAGCGAGAGTGCCGGAGGAGACCGTCCAACCTGCTATGGGCATGTTGGCGCGGTTCGGCTACGTGTTGGATGACGTCACCCGAAAGACCCGGTGCCCGGCGGTGTGCCGGGACGTCCTGAGGGCCTGCGATCACCGCATGATTCGGTCTCCGAGTCGTACGGCAAAGGATGATGGGCGTCATTACCTTGGCTGTCCCGCGCTCGGGTCGCTCCTGCATCGACAGACTCGGGCGCGAATGGCCAACTGGTGACATCTAGCCGCAGCCTGGTTGACCACAGTTTGACCACAATTGCGTCGGTACGCAATGGTACTGGCGGATCTGCTCCACCGTAGATGTCACGTCTCACACGGACTTCGTGGTAACGGGTGGCACGAGCGATTAGCCTCTGCGCGCACTTCACACGCGAGGGGTCGCAGGTTCAAATCCTGTGCCGCCCACCAACCGAAGTCGGACCCGGTCATCAAGACCGGGTCCTCCTTATCCTGCCTTCGGCACGAGTTCGATCTTGATCTCACAGCCGACCGCCTTGGCGTACCGCTGGAGCGTGCCGACGGAGGGCGTGTGCTTGCCACCGCTTTCGAGCCGCGAGACTGCGCTCTTGGTGGTGCCCATGCGTTGGGCGACGGCTTCTTGGGTCAGGCCTGCACGCGCTCGGGCGGCGATGAGCTCGTTGGCGACCTGGTACTCGGTCTCGAGCGCGTCGGAGGCCTTCTGGAATCCGCGGCGACGGCGAGCGCGGGCGAGGAAGGTCTCGTGGTCGTGGGTGACAGGTTCGTACTCGAGTTCAGCCACGTTGGATCTCCTTGGCGCGCTGGCGCGCGATGGCGAGGTCGCGTCCCGGGGTGGCGCGGGTCTTCTTGGGGAACGCGTGGACGATGACGATGCGGCGGTCTTGGACGAAGCAGTCGAGCGCGCGGCCGGTACCCGATCGCCCGCGAGGCCTCGACTCGAACGGCCCTTGGCCCAGGGCGCGGGAGTGCGGCATGCCGATAACGGGGCCGTGGTTCGAGAGCAACTCGACGAGTCGCGCGTAGTCGGCGAGGACGTCGACCGGCCAGGCTTCGATGGTGGCGAGCACAAGTGGGTGGTAGTACGCGATCGTGAACGCCACGAACGAAGGTCAGCGTGCGTGCGAACCGCGAGGCGGGTGTGCGGCGATCGTCGACCGCGGGCCTGACCGCAGAACGGGCATCACGCTGCGGTACGGGCCGGCACGAACTCGTGGCGATGGTCAGCGTCGAGGCCGTGCAAGACGCACTTGCCGGTACGCTTGAGTACGTGGCGAGCCAACGCCGCCTACTGCCGATCGCGCATCTCACGCGACGGGCCCGAGGTTCGAATCCTGTGTCGCCCTCCACGTCCAGCACGCAAGAAGCGCCCCTCGGGAGATCGGGTGTCGCGGTCGGCGGCGCGTGGATGCCGCCGAAACCCGGGAGGCGAACGCTACCGCCGTAGCCGCTCCCGCGTCAGCCGCCCGTCCACCATCCTCCAGATGCCCAGCGGATTGCCGTCCTGCAGCTCGGGCGGCAGCACGTCATCGGGGAAGTCCTGGTAGCAGACGGGTCGAACGAAACGCTCGATCGCCGCGGTGCCGACCGAGGTCGATCGCGCATCGGTCGTCGCCGGATAGGGGCCGCCGTGCTGCATGGCGTGGCCGACCTCGACGCCGGTCGGGAAGCCGTTGAGGATGAGGCGACCCGCGATGCCCTCCAGGACGCGTACGAGTTCCGCGTGGTCGGCGAGGTCGTCGGGTGTGGCGTGGAGGGTGGCGGTGAGCTGCCCGTCGAGGTCGCGCGCCAGCGACAGGAGCGCCTCCGCCGACGACGCGGTGACGATCAGCGTCGAGGGCCCGAAGAGCTCCTCTGCGAGGGCGGGGGACGCGCGGAACGTGGCGTCGTCGGTGGCGAAGACGACGGGCGCGCCCTCGCCCCGCGCCGGGTCGGCGGACGTCGCGGCGCGACCGACGAGGCGGACGCCTGCGGTCGCCTCGACGCCGCCCGCGCCCTCGGTGAAGCGCTCGCAGATGCCGCGGTAGAGCATGGTCGAGGGCGGAACCTCGGCCACGGCCGTCGCCGCGGCGGCTAGCAGCCGGTCGGTGTCGGCCCCGGCGAGCGTGAACACGAGGCCGGGGTTGGTGCAGAACTGGCCGGCGCCCAACGTGGCGGAGGCGACGAGGCCGTGCGCGATCGCCTCGGCGCGCTCGCGCGCCGCTCCTGGGAGCACGAACACTGGGTTGACGCTCCCCATCTCGGCGTAGGCGGGGATGGGCTGCGACCGGGTCGCGGCCGCGTCGAACAGCGCGCGGCCGGCGCGGAGCGAGCCCGTGAAGCCGAAGGCGGCCGTGAGGCGGTGCGTCACCAGCGCGCGTCCGAGCTCGTGCGAGGTGCCCTGCAGGTGCGAGAAGACGCCGGCGGGCATGCCGGTGGCGGCGGCGGCCGTGGCGATGGCGCGGGCGACGAGTTCGCCGGTGCCGGGGTGGGCCGGGTGGCCCTTCACGACGACCGGGCAGCCTGCCGCGAGCGCCGAAGCGGTGTCGCCGCCCGCGGTCGAGAAGGCGTAGGGGAAGTTGCTCGCGCCGAACACGACGACGGGTCCGAGCGGGACGAGCGTGCGCCGGAGGTCGGGCTTCGGTTGGGGCTTGCGCTGCGGGTCACCGCGGTCGATGCGCGCACCGAGCCACGAGCCCTCGTCGAGGAGATCGGCGAAGAGGCGCAGCTGCGCCGTCGTGCGGCCGCGCTCGCCGAGCAACCGCGCCTCGGGGAGTGCGGTCTCGCGCCGCGTTCGCTCGATGAGCTGGTCGCCGAGTGCCTCGATCTCGTCTGCGATCCGTCGCAGGAACGTCGCGCGGTCATGCCCCGGCGTCCGACGGTAGGCCGTGAAGGCGGTCGCGGCGGCGGCGAGCGCCGCATCGACCTCGGCCGCGCCGCCCTCGGCGAACGGCGGCCCGAGCACCTCGCCCAGGCGTGGATCGACCGCGTCGAACGTGAGGGTTCCGGAGGCGGTGGGCGTGCCGGCGATCTGGTGGTGGCCGTGCAGGTTCATGGGTCCTCCTCGTGCGTGGGTGGTCTGCGGTGAGCAGACGGGATCGACGCGGGCCGATCCCGTCGCTCGATGACGCACCCTACCGGAGTGAGGGGAGTGGTTCGCCGCCCGAGGCCGTGCTGCACGGCCACGTTCGTCGCCTGGGCGTGTGCCCCGAGCGACGCCATGCGTGTCGCCGCGCCGACACCACGCCTTGGAAGCCGACGACCGACGCCTACACGCGGCCGACACCCCAGCCGTTCGACCGGGCCGGGCCCGCCTGCAGCCGTCGCGCCAACCGCCTCGAGCGGGCTCCATCGCGGGGGGCGACGGCGGCGGCCGGGCTGGGACGGTGCGCTCGCAGCCCACCGTGTCGGCGGTCGTCGTGGCTTGCAGCATGCGTGGGGCGCGCCGCGGTTCGGCGCGCCGCAGGGGTGGGTTCCACGAGGTCGGGGCGTCGTCGCCCCGTGATGGGCTTACCGGCGGCCGCGCGGGCCGCCGGCGACGGGCTCGCCCGCCTGCGGGCCGCGGGCCATGGTGGACTGGTGGGCGAAGAGGCGTTCGCCGGTGACGTTCTGGCCCTCGTCGCAGCCGTCGCGTTCGAAGAGGGTGGCGAAGGCGGCCGCGGGCAGGCCGAGGGCGTTGGCGGCGACGCCCTGCAGCTGGCCGCACGATAGGGGCGTCCGCGTGAAGGCTGCGCGAAGCATCGGCCAACGTCGTGTGGAGGGTCCGCGGGGGGCGGCCCGCGCCGCCACCGCAGGCGGACCGAGGCCCCACGCGCATCGAAGATATCGATGGGTATCTATGCCATGAGCCTGGACGCGCACCTCGAGGTGTTGGCCGATCCCGCCCGCCTGAAGATCCTCGATCTCTCGCAGCCCACCGTCAGCCACCACCTGAAGCAGCTGGTGCTGGCGGGCTTCGTGCGCGCCGAGCGGCGCGGGCGCTGGACCTACTACGAGCTCGAGCCGGCGCGTTTCCGAGAGATCGCCGCCGCGCTCGTGGCGTTCGCGGAGGTCGCCGAGCGCGTCGCTGCGGTGCCCGGGGCGGCGCCGGGGACGACGCCGTGACGCGCCGACTGTCGTTCCTCGACCGCTACCTCGCTACCTGACGCTGTGGATCTTCGCGGCGATGGCGGTCGGCGTGGCGATCGGCTGGGTGGTGCCGCAGGTCGGCGCGTGGCTGGAGGGCCTGTCGGTCGGGGCCACCAACGTGCC
>JAHYJQ010000158.1 GCA_019429025.1 Trueperaceae bacterium
CTGACCGCCCGGTTCCCGACCAGCCCGAGTGCGCGGGCCGGCGTCGCGAAGACGCCGGCCCGTCGCCATAGGATGACGCGGCCATGACACGGTGACGGGAGACTTGCGGCGTGGACCGAACCCTGACCGCCAGCGAGCTCATCCGGCGGCCCACCCACCCGCTCTACCGCCGCCTCGGCGACCGCGCGTTCCAGGTCGTCGTCGTTGCGTTGGGCCTGTCGATCATCGCGCTGGCGCTGCTGCTGGCGGAGGTCCTGCTCGTCGAGGGGTGGGAGCCGTTGCGGCGGTTCGGCTTCTTCGGTTTCCTGACGGGCACCACCTGGGACCCCGTGCGTGGCGTCTTCGGCACCTGGCCGTTCATCGTCGGCACGCTGATCACCGCCGTGGCGTCGCTGGCGCTGTCGTTCTTCCCCGCCATCGGCGTGGCGATCTTCAGCGCCGAGTACGCCCCGCGCTGGCTCGCCGGCATCATCGACACGATCGTCGACCTGCTGGCAGCGGTGCCCTCGGTCGTCGTCGGCATCTGGGGCATCTTCGTGCTCGTGCCGCTCATGCAGAACCAGGTGTACCTGCCGGTCTACTTCTGGGCGCTCGAGAACGCGCCCGGCCTGCTCCCGGTGCTCGGGCCGCCCGCCGGCTACAACCTCGTCACCGCCACCATCGTGCTCTCGCTGATGATCGTGCCGTACACGACGGCGCTCGCGCGCGACGCCATCCGACTGGTGCCGCGCTCGCAACGCGAGGCGGCCCGGGCCCTCGGCGCCACCCGCTGGGAGGTCATGCGCATGGCCGTGCTGCCCTACGCCCGCGGCGCGATCGTCGCCGGCGCCATCCTCAGCTTCGGCCGCGCCATCGGCGAGACGATGGCCGTCGCCATGCTCATCGGCAACTCCAACACGCTGCCGTTCACGCTGTTCGGGCCGGCGGCCACGATGCCGTCCGTCATCGTCAACGAGTTCCGCGAGGCGGTCGAGGACCTGCACCTCGCGAGCCTGATGACCGTCGGCTTCTACCTGTTCCTCATCTCCCTGACGGTCAACCTCGTCGCGGCCTGGCTGCAGCGCAAGCTGGCGGTCGGGGGGAGGGCGCTCTGATGGCCGTCACGGCGCCCGCGGCCCCCGGCGCCCCGCGCCGCATCGCCGCCGTGACCCCCGAGAACCTGCGCCGCCGCTACCGCCGCGACCGCGTCATGATCGGCCTGCTGGTGGTCGCCACCGTGGTGGTGCTCGTCCCCTTGCTGATCATCGTCGGGTACGTCGTCTCCAACGGCATCAGCGCGGTGCTCACGGCGGACTTCTACACCCAGGACCTGGGCTCGCCGGCGCGGGCCCTGCAGGGCCGTCCGACGGGGCTGGGGCACACCATCCTCGGCACCCTCGTCGTCGACGGGCTCGCGCTGCTCATCGCCGTGCCGATCGGCGTGGGCGCCGGCATCATGCTCTCCGAGTACCCCGATCACCCGCTCAACCCCGTGCTGCGCATCCTCAACGACACGCTCAACGGCATGCCCGCCATCCTCAAGGGCCTGCTGGCGTTCTCCTTGATCGTCAAGCCGATGGGCACCTTCTCGGGCTTCTCCGGCGCGGTGGCGCTCGCCTTCGTCATGTTGCCGATCCTCGCGCGCGCCACCGAGGGGGTGTTGCGCATCATCCCCTGGTCGATCCGCGAGGCCGGCCTGGCCCTCGGCCTCCCGCGCTGGCGCGTCGTGCTCAATGCCGTCCTCCCCGCCGCGCGCGTCGGCGTCGTCACCGGCATCCTCATCGCCTTCGCGCGTGCCGCCGGGGAGGCCGCCCCGCTGCTGTTCACCGCCTTCGGCAACAACTTCTTCTCCAGCACGCCGCTGCGCTACCTCCTCGGCCCGGTCGACACGCTCCCCGCCCGCCTCTACGGCCTCGCCATCAGCCCCTACAAGGAGTGGCACGCGATGGGTTGGGGCGCCGGCGTCATCCTGCTCGCGCTGGTCATCGTCACCTACGTCGGCACGCGCATCCTCACCCGTCAGCGCCATACCACCGACCTGTGATCCCCGCCGCGCGCCCCAACGAAGGAACCCGCATGGACCCCGTGACCCGCCCCCCGACCGCCCCCTCCACCCCGAAGCCGCAGCAGGCGGGCCAAGGCGAGGTGCGCGCCACGATCGCCGCCGACGCGGAGCCGCGCCTGGTCACCGAGGGCATCACCGTCCACTACGGCAAGACCGTCGGGGTGCGGGACGTCGGCCTCACCTTCCGCGACAAGACGGTCACGGCCCTCATCGGTCCGTCGGGCTGCGGCAAGACGACCTTCCTGCGCTCGCTCAACCGCATGCACGACCTCACGCGCGGCGTCAAGGTGAGCGGCAGGGCGCTGCTCGACGGCACCGACGTCTACGCCAACGGCGTCGACCCCGTCACCATCCGGCGGCGCATCGGCATGGTGTTCCAGAAGCCGACGCCGTTCCCCACGATGTCGATCTACGACAACGTGGTCGCGGGACTCAAGCTCGTCGGCATCCGCGACCGCGCGCTGCTCGACGACGTCGCCGAGCGCTCGCTGCGCCAGGCGGCGCTGTGGGACGAGGTCAAGGACCGGCTCAAGGCGCCGGCCTCGGGCATCTCGGGCGGCCAGCAGCAGCGGCTCTCCATCGCTCGCGCCCTGGCGGTCGAGGCCGAGGTGCTGCTGATGGACGAGCCCACCAGCTCGCTCGACCCGCAGTCGACCATGCGCATCGAGGAGCTCATCCAGCAGCTCAAGGACACGGTGACGATCATCATCGTCACGCACAACATGCAGCAGGCCGCGCGGGTGTCGGACTACACCGCCTTCTTCTACGAGGGCGACCTCGTGGAGGTGTCGGACACCAACACGATGTTCACCAACCCCAAGGAGCAGCGGACCAACGACTATATCACGGGAAGGTTCGGTTAGAAACCGAACCTTCCTGGGCAGTTTCGCTGCGCGAAACTGCGGGGTCGGTGGGAAGCCGAACGCGCCGCCGCGAAGCGGCTGCACGCCTGGGCAGTTTCGCTGCGCGAAACTGCGGGGTCGGCTAGAAGCCGAAACCGGTCGGGCTCCGGTGTCGGGGAACCGGTGGACACGGGAGGTGTGACCCGCTACCATCCCAGGCACGACGCGGCAGCGACCCGGGGGTGGGCACGCCACGTCGAACTCGACTGACCGTCGTCCCGCCGCGTCGGTGCGAGCTCGCCCCCGCCGATCTGGAGGTGACCATGCAACCGACCGTCGACGTTCAGGAGCTCCGTGCCAAGGTGCGCGCCATGTACCGGCAGGTGGCGGCCGAGCCCGAGGCTGGTTTCCACTTCGAGACCGGCAGGCCGCTCGCGGAGAAGCTCGGCTACCCGCCCGCGGTGCTCGACGACATCCCGGCTCGGGCCCTCGCTTCCTTCGCCGGCGTCGGGTACGCGCACGACCTGGCGGACCTGCGCCGCGGAGAACGCGTGCTCGACCTCGGCAGCGGGTCCGGCACCGACGCCTTCGCCGCCGCGCTGGCCGTGGGCCCGCAGGGGCGGGTCGTCGGGGTGGACATGACCGACGAGCAGCTGGCCAAGGCCGAGGAAGAGCGCGCCGCCGCCGGGTTCGACCAGGTGGCGTTCCGGTACGGCTTCCTCGAGGAACTCCCGTTCGAGGGCGGCACCTTCGACGCCATCGTGAGCAACGGCGTCATCAACCTGGCGGCCGACAAGCCCGCCGTCTTCCGAGAGGCGGCGCGCGTCCTCGTCCCGGGCGGCCGGATGGCGTTCTGCGACATCGTCAGCGAGCAACCTCTCACCGAGGAGATCGTCTGCGACACGTCGCTGTGGGCCTCGTGCATCGGGGGTGCCGCCCAGGAGGACGACTACCGCGATGCCATCGAAGGCGCCGGCCTGCGGGTGCGAACGGTGCGTCCCAACGAGCGGTACGCCTTCCTGTCGAAGTCCGCGCTCGGCGCCAGCGAACGCTTCGGGGTCAAGAGCGTATCGCTGCTCGTCGAGAAGCCTGCCTGACCCGAGGCGGGGCGGCGGGCGTTCGCCGCGTGCGCTGGACCGGGAACGATCCGGCGGCTTCCACCGCACGGGACGGGGGGGTGAGCGTCATGCCCGCCCCCCCCGCGTTCGGGTGCAGCCCTGGTGGTCAGTCCAGAGCTTCGACCACCAGCGTGTAGTCCTGCAGGAAGTGCGGCGGGATGACCCTATCGGTGTTGCTGATGAGTGAGGAACGTCGCCCGCCACCCATGGCCGTGTCGACACGGACGCGGTACCAGCCCGCAGGCAGGGCGCCGGTGGACTCGTACACGGCGTTCTCGCCGGCGGCAGGCGCGAGGGCGCCAGAGCCGATCTGGGTGCCACCTTCGTCGTACACGATGAGGCGAGGGCGCACCTCGTCCGCGACGTCCGACAGGGTGATGCGCACGGCACTCGGCGCGTGCAACTCGAAGCGGTAGAGATCGAGGGTCGGCTCGGACGCCGACACGATCGAGTTGCTGTCGCGGAATCCGGCGATGAAGGTCGCGCTGATCGGGTTCTCCAGCGGGATCGCCTTCGCGGTCTCGGGGGTGTCATTCGGCTCGTAGCAGTCGACGCGGCTGGTGAACGACCAACTGGCGGTGAAGGGCTGGGGGAGTGTGGTGCTCATGCCGCCGGCGTTGAGGCCGCGCAGGATGAGCTGGTACGAGCGGTCGGGCGCGACCTCGAAGACGGCCTCGACCAGGGTCGGGTCCGGGTTGATCGCGGGATCGGTCGCCGTCTGCCCGGAGAGGTTGATGGCCCCCGACGCTGCCGGCACCACCTCCGCGAAGAGTTGGGGCCGCATGCTCGCCGTGGACTGCAGGCGAACGGTGACGTAGCCGCCGCCGGGGTCGTCCGGGGCGGTGATGATCTCGACCACTTGGCCGGCTTGATCGGTGGCCTCCCACTGGCCGCTGATGTCGACCGGTATCGTTGGCGTGGGTTCGTACATCACGCACTCGTGCAGGTCGTACTCGACGGTGACGTCGGTGGTGGCGCCGGCGACGACGGCGGCACTCTGGCTCGGCACGATGGGGTCGTACGTGGCGCCCGCTGGCGTCGGCGCGTCGACCGGCTGGGCCGCGACCGTGTACGTGCCGACGGTCAGGTCACTGAGGGTCTCGTCGCCGGTCAGCGCGTCGCTGAAGCCCCCGGGGCCGGTGACCGCGACGGCGGCCGCCGTGCCGGCGGGCAGCCCGGTGACGTCGACGTCGAGCGTGCCGGTGGCCGTGCCACCGCCGCCGGGTCCGCCGCCGCCGCAGGCGGCGAGCGTCAAGGCGAGGGCGGCCGCGAGTACGATCGCGTTGGGGCGGGCGGGGGATCGGACGTTCGGATCATGGTGGCTCACGCTTGGACTCCTCATGTCGCACGGCGATACGGCCGCAATGTCGCCCACGACCCATCAACGGACCATCAATGGCCCGTCGTGGTGGGCTATGTTGCGTTGCGGAATGGGCGTCCTCGAGGTGGTCCTGCTCGGCTCCGTGGTGATCTCGGCCGGTGGCGGTGCCGTGCGCCTGCCGGCCAAGCTCACCGCGTTGGCCGCCTACGTGGCCATGCGCGGCGGCGCGGAGCGCGCGGAGCTCGCCGAACTGCTGTGGGGGGGCGGCGCGCGCCACAACCTGCGGGTGGCGCTGCACCAGCTGCGCCGCTCGCTGCCCGACGCCGACGCGCTCGACGCCCCCGCAGGCCGGCAGCAGGTAGCGTTGGCGGCCGGCTGCGATGCCGAGCGCTTCGAGCGCGCAGTCGCGGAGGACCAACTCGAGGAGGCGGCCAACGCTTGGCGGCGGGCCGCGGGCGGGCGGCAGCACCGCGAGGTCTTCATGGCCGGTTTCGACCTGCCGGCGGCGCCCGGCTTCCAGGACTGGCTGGAGCAGGAGCGCGTGCGCCTCGGCGGCCTCTACCTGCGGACGCTGTGGCGGCTCGCCGCGGCGGCGGAGGCCGCGCACGAGCCCGACGCGGCCGTCGTGTGGCTGCGCGGCCTGCTCGAGGAGGACCCGCTCGACGAGCGCGCGCACCGGCGGGTCATGCGGATCGCGCTGGCGGGCGGCGACGCGGCGGCAGCGCTCGACCAGTACGACGTCTGTCGGCGCGTGTTGCGCACGGAGCTCGGTGTCGAGCCGTCGTCCGCGACCACGGCCGTGGCGGAGCGCGCGCGCAGTTCGTTCGGAAGTGGTTGGGCGCCCGGGGTCGCCGGGCCCCTCGACGCGTCCGAGCCCCAGCCGCCGGCGCGTCTCATCGGCCGCGACGAGGACCTGCAACGGCTCGTCGCGCTGCTCCCCGAGGCCTCGCCCCTGTCGATCGTCGGGCCCGGCGGTGTGGGGAAGAGTCTCGTCGCCTCGGCGCTGGCCGCCCGCGTGCGGCATCGCTACGAGGAGGTGGCGCTGGCGCCCGTGGACGGGGTGGCGGACGAGGCGGGGGTGCTCTTCGCGGTCGCCGCCGCCCTCGGCGTCGCTGGGGGCAGCGAGGACGGGGTCGTCGATGCGGTCCGAGACCGCCTCGTGCGCCGGCGGCAACTGCTGGTGCTCGACGGCATCGAGCCGCGACATCGGGCCTCGGGGTTGCTCGTGCGGCTGCTGGAGGGGCTGCCCGCGGGTCGCTCCCTGGTGACGAGCCGCGAGCCGGTGGGCATCGCGGGCGAGATCGGGGTCCGCCTCGAGGGGCTGACCCGTCCCCGCGGCCGCGGTTGGCGCGAAGCGCCGGCCGCGCGCCTGTTCGTCGACGCCGCGCGGCGCGTCGACGCCGCCTTCGCGCTCGCGCCCGCGGACCGTGTGGCGCTGACCGACCTGGTGGAGGCGGTCGAGGGCCTGCCGCTGGGCCTGGTGCTGGCCGCCAGCCTGGTGCCCACCTTCTCGCTCGGCGAGATCGCACGCATCGCCCGTGAGCGCCCCGATGCGATCGGCGGCGACACCGCGCTCGCGCTTCCCGAGCGCCACCGCAGCCTCGATCGCGTGCTCGAGGCGTCGATCGAGGGCATGGCGCCCGAGCGGATCGAGCGGCTGGTGACCTGCGGCGTGTTCGCGGCCGCGTTCGACCGGCACGCCGCGGAGGCGGTCGCCGGCGCGACGGTGGCCGACCTCGCAGGCTGGTCGCGGGCAGGCTGGCTACAGGCGGAGAGCCGCGATCGCTGGACGATGCACGCCCGCGTGCGTGGCTTCCTCGCGCGGCGCGCCCGACCGGACGCGCTGGACGCGGCGCGCGCCCGCCACGCGCGCCACTACCTGGGCGAGCTGCGGCGGGGCGCGGCGACGCTGCGCTCCTCCTCGGGACCGGGTGGGGTCGAGGCGTGGGTTCGCGACCTCCCCGAACTGCACGCGGCCTGGCGGGCCGTCGAGCCCGACGAGCTGGGGGGCGTCATCGAGCCGATGGCCCTGCTGCTCGACGTGCGCGGTCGTCACG
>JAHYJQ010000159.1 GCA_019429025.1 Trueperaceae bacterium
GGCGCGGCGGCCGCGGGCTCGGTCACGACGTCGGAGCCGTCGGGCGCGAGGACCGAGACGGAGCCGGGCGAGGCGGGCGGCGTGTCGGCGGTGGTCGCGTCGGGAACGACGACGGGATCGAGTTCGGGCGGGACCACGGCAGGCGCGGTGGGCGCCGGGGGCGGCGGCGGCGCCGCGGGCGTAGCCGGGAAGAACGTGCCCCCCGTGATCAGCGTGGCGATGATGCCGCCGATGACGGCCACCAGCGCGAGACCGATCGCCAGATCGGGCCAGTTCCGACGCAACCAGTCCATGGTCCCCAATCTACCCCGCGTCGGGGTCAGCTCAGCGCGGCGCGCCGCAGGCCGGCTGGTACCCCAGCTGGCACGACTGCGTCCAGGAGGTGCGGGCGTCCTCGTCCCGCTGCTGCGCGTACAGCGCCCAGCCCAGGTGGTAGAGGCTCTCGGCGTCGCGCGCGTTCTGCTGCACCAGGAAGCGGTACACGCCCTCGGCGTCGCGGTAGCGCTCGGTCGCCAGGTAGGCCGCACCGAGGTTCACGCGCGCCTCGATCGCGTTCGGGTCGAGTTGGACGGCGCGCTCGTAGAAGAGGGCGGCGCCCGCGAAGTCGCCGAGCTGGTACTGGGCGAGGCCCGCCCACAGCTGCGCCATCGCGCTGCCGGGCCGCATCTGCACGACCATCGAGAACTCCTCGGCGGCGCCGGCGTAGTCGCCCTGCAGGTAGAGCGCTCGGCCGAGGATGAAGCGCGCCTGGGCCTGCGCCTCGGGCGACGTGGCCCGCGCCAGCGCCTCGCGGCCGGCCACCAGGGCATCGCCCGATTGGCCGAGCTGGTCGTACGCGCTCGCCAGCGCCAGGTGCACGTCGCCCTGGTCCGGCGCCAACTGGATGGCTTCACGCAGCGGCTGCAGCGCGGTACGCGGCTGCCCGCCGCTCACGTAGGCCACGCCCAGGGCGTAGCGCGCCTCCCACGAGTTCGGGTCGACGTCGGCGGCTTGGCGGTACGACTCGATCGCGTCGGCGTCGCGGCCCAGCCCGCGCTGGATCTCGCCGAGCGAGATCAGCGAGGCGGCCTGGCCGGCGCGGTCGCCGGCGTCGCGCGCCTTGCGCTCGGCGCGCTCCAGGGCACGCAGGGCGCGGTCGACCTGGCCCTGCTCGAGGTAGACCTCGGCGATGAGCACGCTGAAGCGGTAGTCGCTGGTGCGCGCCTCGATGTCGGTCAGTTCGACCAGCGCCTCGAGGCCGCGGCCGGCGGCCAGCAGCGCGGAACCGCGCTGGTAGGCGAGGTCGGTGTCGTCGGGATCCAGCGAGATCGCCTCGGCGAAGGCGTCGGCGGCCGATCCTGGCTCGCCGGCGAGCACGAGCTGGGTGCCGAGGCCCGTCCAAGCGTTCAGCCGGTCCTCGGGCGTCGCCTCGGGCTCCGCCTCGGCCAGCGCCCGCCGGAAGGCGGCCGCGGCGTCCGCGGGGCGCCGCAGGCGAGCCAGCGTCACCGCCCGGTTGAAGTGACCGTCGAAGCGGTCCTGGAAGAGGCGGGTGACCTCACTGAAGGAGAACAGCGCGGCCGCGAAGTCGCCGCGGCCGTACTCGACCAGACCGAGGCCGAAGTGGGCGTCGCCGACCAGGTAGTCGACCGCGATCGCCTCGAGGTAGGCCTCCTTGGCGGCGGCCAGGTCGTCGGCGTCGTACAGCGCGTCGCCCAAGGCCGTCCACGCCTCGGCATCGTCGGGACGCTCCGTCACGACCTGGCGGAGATCGTCGAGCGACTGCGCCCCTGCGACGGTCAGGGCCGTCGCGCACAGCATCGCCGCCAACACCAGCGCGAGCCAACGTCGAGCGCCCCGCTTACCTTCGGTCCTCTGCATGCCTGCCTCCAGATCGCCGCGCATGCGCGCCGTTGCCGTGCTGGACGGAATCAACATCGTTCATGGTAGCCGTCCGGCAAGCGTCGATCGTGTGAATTGCCGCACGGGCCGCGTCCCATTCAGGCTCGAACCGTCACGCCGGCACGTGCGTTCCTCGCCCATCCTACGTGAGCGAGGGGGCGGCGCGTGGTGCGCGATGCCCCACGCCGTCCGCGACGGCGCCGCCGGCATCGCGCAGCGCCAGCTGGCCGCACGCCCCGCCGGTGTCGCGGCCGCGCGAGAAGCGGACCGAGGTGGACACGCCGGCACGCGTCAACACCTCCTCGAAGGTGCGCACGGCGCCCCTGGGCGTGGCCGCGAAGCCCGACCCGGGCCAGGGGTTGAAGGGGATGAGGTTGACGTGCACCCGCAGTCCCGCGAGGAGGCGCACGAGCGCCTCGGCCTGCGCCGGCCGGTCGTTGACGCCATCGAGCATCGTGTACTCGACGGTCACCCGGCGCCCGCCCAGCGCCTGCCAATCGTGCAACGACGCAACGATGTCGGCCAGCGCGTGGGCGTGGGCCGTGGGGATGATCCGTCGCCGGGTCTCCTCGTCCGGCGCGTGCAGGCTGACGGCCAGGACGAGCGGCAGCCGCTCCTCCGCCAGGCGCCGGATGCGCGACGGCAGGCCGACCGTCGAGAGGGTGATGCGCCGCGGCGACATCGCCAGGCCGTGCGGATGGATCCATGTGCGGATCGCGCCGATGGCGGCCTCGTAGTTGAGCAGGGCCTCGCCCATGCCCATGAGGACGACGTTGCGCAGCTCGCGCGGCGCGAACCCCTCGTGCCAGGCCACGGCGAGCAGCTGCGCGACGATCTCGCCGCGCGTGAGGTTGCGCCCGAAGCCGAGCGCGCCCGTCGCGCAGAACGCGCAGCCCGCGGGACAGCCGACCATCGACGACACGCACACGGTCTTGCGGCCGGCGTAGGGCATGTACACGGCCTCGGTCCGCTGCCCGTCGCGCAGGGTGAAGAGGTAGCGGACGCTGTGGTCCCACGACGGGAAGCGTCGCACGAGGGCGAACGGGTCGAGGTCGTAGCCGTCGGCGAGCTCGCGCCGCCAGGCGGCGGGGAGGCTCGTCATCGCCTCGAGGTCGCGTGCGCCGTGCAGATAGAGCCACTCGGCCAACTGGCGGCGCCGGTACCCCTGCCCCGGGCTCGGCACCGGCAGGGCCTCGAGGTCGAGATCGAACAGGCTGGGTCGGGGCTCTTCCATCCGGGCCAATCTAGCCGATGGCGCGCCGCGGGTCCGCATCGCGCATGCGCCTGCCCGACCGGCCCGCGCGCCGGTCCTGGCGACCGCGGTGATAGCATGTCGACACATCGTCGTCTGCGTCGCGCCATGGGTGACGACGGCGTCAACCACTTGAGAGGGAGGCCGTATGCCCCAACGTCTCGCCAAGACCGTCGGCATGGTGCTCGCCGGGGGGAAGGGCTCACGCCTCCATCCGCTGACCGCGATGCGCACGAAGCCCGCCGTCCCCTTCGGCGCCAAGTACCGCATCATCGACTTCGCGCTGAACAACCTCATCAACAGCGGCATCTTCGGGATGTACATCCTGACGCAGTTCAAGGCCCAGTCGCTGACCGAGCACATCCAGCGCAACTGGCGCTTCGGCACCTTCTTCCAGGACTACTTCATCACCCTGGCCCCCGCGCAGATGTACCTCTACGAGGAGCTGGGCGCCGAGTGGTACCGCGGCACCGCCGACGCGATCTACCAGAACATCCATTTGATCGACAACAGCGGCGCGGAGCTCGTCGCGATCTTCTCCGGCGACCACATCTACAAGCAGGACATCTCGCACATGATCCGCTACCACCTCGACCACGGCGCCGACGTCACGATCGCCGCCTACCCCACCCCGGTCGAGGACGGCAACCGCTTCGGCGTCCTGCAGATCGACGCCGACTGGCGCATCACCGAGTTCCAGGAGAAGCCCGCACACCCCAACCCGATCCCGGGGCGGCCGACGCACTGCCTCGCCTCGATGGGCAACTACATCTTCAGCCGCCCCAAGCTCATCGAGCTGCTGACGCGCGACGCCGCGCGCAAGGAGAGCGAGCACGACTTCGGGAAGAACGTCCTCCCCATGGCGCTCGACGAGGGCGCCAAGCTCATGGCGTACGACTTCGCCCGCAGCCCGATCCCCGGGCAGGAGGGTCCGAACACCTACTGGCGCGACGTGGGCACGCTCGACTCCTACTGGGAGGCGAACATGGACCTCGTCGACGTGTCGCCCGAGTTCGACCTGTACAACGAGGCCTGGCCGCTGCGCACGTCGGCCGAGTACTCGCCGCCGGCGAAGTTCGTGCACGAGGACGATGGGCGGCGCGGGAACGCGCTGAACTCGATCCTGGCCGGCGGCGTCATCATCTCGGGCAGCACCGTGCGCCGCTCGGTTCTCGCGCGCCGCGCCCGGCTGCACTCGTACAGCCTGGTGGAGAACAGCGTCCTCTTCGACAACGTCGAGATCGGTCGCCACTGCACGATCCGCAACGCGATCATCGACAAGAACGTCGTGGTGCCCGACGGCACCGAGATCGGCATCGACCTCGAGGCCGACCGCGCGCGCGGCTTCACCGTCACGCCGCGGGGCGTGGTCACGGTGCCGAAGAGCTTCCGCTTCGGCTGATCGAGGCGACCGTCCCGGGGGGACCCGCCCCCAGGGATGGTCCCTTCGCTTACAGCCCGCTCATGGGCACCGGTGCTAGGCTGCCGGCATCGAGCGCTGCACCGCCGTGCAGGCGCACGGTCGGGCCGCCCTTGGGTGGCCGCCCGACCCCTCTGGAGGCAGCGTGAGACGTTCGTTCAATCCGTGGCTGATCGTGATGCTGATCATCCTGGCGATCTTCGTGTTCAACCAGTTCGGCGCCAGCGGAACGCCACGCGAGATCAACTTCAGCACCTTCACTTCCCTGGTCGACGAGGGGCGCGTGGCGCGCGTCGTCATCAACCGCAACGACGGCGTCGTCGACGGCGAGCTGCGGGCCGAGAGCCAGGTGGTCATCGGCGGCGAGCCGGTCACCCTGCGCAGCTTCCGGGTCACGACCATCGTCAGCGACTCCCTGTTGCAGCGCCTCGAGGAGAACGTCGGCGAGGTCAGCATCCGCAACCCGCCGCAGTGGATCGGCTTCCTCTTCTCGGTCCTGCCGATCGTCATCCTCATCGCGTTCTTCTGGTTCATCTTCATGCGCGCCCAGGGCGGGCCGAACCAGGTCATGCAGTTCGGGCAGAGCAAGGCCAAGACCTTCGGGCGAGAGAACAAGGTCTCCACCACCTTCGGCGACGTCGCCGGCCACGCGGAGGCCAAGCAGGAGCTCAAGGAGGTCGTCGACTTCCTCAAGAACCCGCAGAAGTACCTGCGCATCGGCGCCGAGATCCCCAAGGGCGTGCTGCTCGTCGGCCCCCCGGGCACCGGCAAGACGCTGCTCGCGCGGGCCGTGTCGGGCGAGGCCGGCGTGCCGTTCCTGACCGTGTCGGCCTCCGAGTTCATGGAGATGTTCGTCGGCGTCGGCGCCAGCCGCGTGCGCAACCTGTTCGAGGAGGCGCGCAAGGCGAGCCCCGCCATCATCTTCATCGACGAGCTCGACTCGATCGGCCGCCGCCGCGGCGCGGGCATCGGCGGCGGGCACGACGAGCGCGAGCAGACGCTCAACCAGATCTTGTCCGAGATGGACGGCTTCGAGAAGGACACCTCGGTCATCATCATCGCGGCGACCAACCGGCCCGACATCCTGGACCCGGCGCTGCTGCGGCCCGGGCGCTTCGACCGCCAGGTGACGATCGGCCTGCCGACGATGCGCGAGCGCGAGGACATCCTCAAGGTGCACGTGCGCAACAAGCCGGTCGGCGAGGACGTGGACCTGCGCCGGCTGGCGGAGGCGACCCCGATGTTCTCGGGCGCGGACCTCGAGAACCTGACGAACGAGGCCGCGCTGATCGCGGCCCGCACCAACCAACAGGTCATCACCTGGACGGACTTCAACGAGGCGCTCGACCGCATCACGCTCGGCCTGCGCCGAGGCAGCCTGGTGCCGAGCGAGGAGGAGCGCAAGATCCTCGCCTTCCACGAGGCCGGCCACGCGGTGACCTTCGCCGCGCAACCCGAGCTGGGCGAGATCCGCAAGGTCACCATCAGCCCGCGCGGCGGCGCCGGCGGCTTCATGGCGCCGCTCGGCAAGGAGGAGATGTTCCTCAGCCGCGAGCGCTTCCAGGCGCAGCTGGTCGTCGCCTTCGGCGGCCGCGTCTCGGAGAAGCGCGTCACCGGCACGCTCTCGTCGGGCGCCAGCAACGACCTGAAGCAGGCGACCGAGACCGCCAAGCAGATGGTGCTGGACCTGGGCATGGGCGGCTCCGAGTACGTCGCCTGGGGCTCGGACCAGGGGCCCGTGTTCCTCGGCGGCGAGATCAGTCGCCGCAAGGACTTCTCGGAGGAGACGGCGCGGCAGCTCGAGGAGAAGGTCGAGGGCATCCTGCGCGACGCCTACGAGCGCGCCGAGGCCATGGTCGACGAGCACTGGCACGCCGTCGAGGCGGTCGCCACCGCGCTCCTCAAGGTCGAGACGATCGACGGCAAGCTCGTCAAGCGCGCCTACGAGATGGCCGAGGCGGGCGAGACCACCGAGGCGATCATCGACTACATCGACGAGGCGATCGCCGAGAACGAGCGCGCCCTGCAGGCGGCGGCCGAGAAACAGCGCAAGCGGAGCGAGGAGGCCCAGCGGCGTGAGGAGGCGCAGTCGCGCCCGCAGGCGAACCCCCCCGCCCCGCGCCCGGCGGCCGAGGGCCACGGCGGCTGAGCGGCGCGGGCGTCGTTAGGCGATCCTGCGGTGCCCCTACTCGACGGTAAGTACGAGATCCACGGTGAGCGCGCCGTCGGTCCCGGCGTCACGGCGTTCAGCGCCACGGCCCCCGACGGCGCGCCGGTGCGGGTCGAATGGCTGGAGCTGCCGCCGGAGGACGAGGCCGCGTTCGAGCGCTACCGGCGCCTGCTGAAGCGCCTGGCGCGCGAGGGACGGGCCACGGTGCAAGACGTGGTCGCCCGCCCCGGCGCGCGCTACGTCGCCTGGTACCTGCCGCCCGACGGCAGCGGCCCGGCGCGCGACGCCGGCCTGGACGAGGCGCTGCGCGAGGCGGGCTACGACCCCGCCGACGCCGAGTTGCGCCGGGTCGACGGGCAGGCGCGCCTGGTGGCGCTCCCCTTCAAGACCCCCATGACCACCGCCGTCGCCGCAGCGACGGAGCCCGGCCGCGCCGCCCGACCGCGGCGCTGGGCGCCACCGGCCTCGCCCGCGGCCCGCCGCTGGGCCTGGAGCCTCGCGCTGCTCGCGGCCAGCGCCGCGCTGGCGTTCGTCGGCTTCGCCCGCCGTGCCAACGACGCCGTCGTCGTGCTGCCCGAC
>JAHYJQ010000160.1 GCA_019429025.1 Trueperaceae bacterium
GGCGTGAACCTCGGCGCCGCACGCTGCGATGCGTCTTCCGCCGTAGACACTGCCGCGCCGCGCCGGGTACGCTTGGGGGGCATCCGACCCGCGTGCGACGGGGTTCTCGGGTACGACACGGGTCGTGCTCCGCGGGCCCGACGCGCGACGGCAGATGGTGCAGGGATGGAAGGAGACGATGACCTTGAGGAAGATCATGATCGCTCTGCTGGCGACGGCCTCGTTCGGGCTGGCGCTCGGCCAGGGCCTGACCGTGTGGACCACCTTCGGCGACGAGACGCTGCAGTGGCTCGAGGGCGAGGCCGCCTCGTTCACGGCCGCCTTCGGCGTGCCCGTCAACGTGGTGAAGCTCGACCTCGGCGAACTCCCCGCAACCGTGCTGCGCGCCGCCCCCCAGGGCGAGGCCGCCGATCTCTTCGTTGGCGTGCCGCACGACCAGATCGGGGCGATGGCCGACGGCGGTGTGCTCGCCGACATGTCGGTCTATGCCACCCCCGGCTATCTCGCCGACCTCAGCGAGCAGGCGCGCCTGGCCTACACCTTCGCCGGCAAACTGTTTGGGCTGCCGATGTTCGTCGAGGGTCCGGCCCTGATCGTCAACACCGACCTCGTGCCGACCCCGCCATCGACGTACGAGGAGCTGATTGCGGTCGCGCAGGAACTGACGACGGCCGACACCTTCGGCTTCATGTTCGCCGCTACCGACCCGTACTTCGGCTACCTATACATTCGCACGTTCGGCGGGTACGTTTTCGGCCGCGATGCCGATGGCAGCCTCAACCCGCGCGACGTCGGCCTCAACAGCGAAGGGGCGATCCGCGGCGCGCAGGCCCTCAAGGACCTGCGGTACGCATACGAGTTGCTGCCTGCCGGGGTCGACTACGACATCGCCAACGGCCTCTTCGTCGACGGCTCGTTGGCGATGATCTTCAACGGTCCTTGGGCGACGAGCCAGTACGCGAATGCCGGAGTGAGCTTCGCAGTCATGCCGGTGCCGCCGATGGCCGACGGGACCGAGTTCGGTGCCTTCATGGGCGTCCAGGGCGTCCTGATGAACCAGTTCAGCGAGAACAAGGTCGACGCCGCGAACTTCGCGAAGTGGATCACCCGTTCCGATGCCCAGGTGTCCATGGCGTTGCTCTCGGCCCGCATCCCGGCCTCGGAGTCGGCGCTGGTCGCGGTCAGCGACGACCCGGTCATCCAGGGGTTCGGCACCGCCCTGTTGACCGCCGAACCCATGCCCAACATCCCTGAGATGGGCCAGTACTGGGGGCCCGCCAACAACGCGCTCGACGTCATCCTGGCAAGCCCGGACTCCGACATCGTCGCCACGTTGAACCGTGCGGTGCAGGAGATCCTGGGCGAGTAGGCCCGAAGCTTGCTGCCGATGTGAACTGCCGTGCGGCCAGGGGATTCTTCTCCTGGCCGCACGACCAGCGGCGGCCCCAGCTTCGCCGCCGCAGAGATCGGCCTCGAGAGGCAGGAGGAACCGGCCATCGATCTCTCCAACCCCCGCGCTGCACTGCCACGTGCCCGCACCACCGCGGGCGGCCTCGTCAAGTCCCTCCTGCTGATCGGGCTGGCGCTCTTCGTGGCGCTGGTCGTCGGCTTCGGGAGCGTCTTCGCCCTGCGACTCGCGTTCGCCGACCTACCCGCCTGGAGCGGGCTGCTCTTCGGGCTGCTTGCCCTCGTATTTGTCCTGTGGGGCATCTCCCGGCGCTACGCCTGGATCATGCCCTGGTATTACGTCCTGCCCGCCATCGTCTTCCTGCTCACCTTCACCTTCTTCCCGGTCGTCCTGACGATCTGGCTCGCGTTCACGGACTACGCGGGCGCCCGCAACGGGCAGCTCAGCGTGCCGACGACCACGCCGATCGTCGCGGTGGACGGGGCCCGCGTCACGGTCAGCGACCCCAGCGGCCTCAACTGCGACGTCCTGCGCAACGGCTGCGTCGACGTCCGCGCCGAGGTGTACAGCTTCGAGCTGCTGGCCGTGACCGCGGTCGACTACGCCGACGGGGTGCTGACGCTGACCGAGCCGCTGCCGCAGGGACGCCAGGCACGCCAGGTCGAGGTGTTCCTGCCGGACCTGGGCTTCGACTTCTCGACGGCCATCGAGCGCGTCGAGGGGGTCGAGGTCTACCTCGTTCGCGCGCCGCCCTTCGCGCCCGACCTCGAGCGCGTCGGTATCCAGATGGCCGACGAGGTCGATCGCCGTATCGTCGCCCACGAGGGCGCGGTGCTGACGCTCGACGCGCCGCTGCCGGGCGCCTTCGACGCGACCGCGATCGCGCGCTACAACGATTACGGCTTCATCGGCCTGCGCAACTTCGCGACGATCCTGGCACGAGCGCAGCGCTCGCTGATCCCCGTGTTCGCCTGGAACGTCACCTTCGCGGTCCTGACCATCCTCATCAACACGGCGTTCGGGGTGCTCCTCGCCGTTCTGCTCAACAACCCCGACCTGCGCTTCCGCAACGCCTACCGAACGATGCTCATCCTGCCGTGGGCGTTGCCGAACATCATCACCATCCAGGTGTGGCGCGGCTTCCTCAACGAGAACTTCGGGGCCGTCAACCGCGTGCTCATGCTCTTCGACGTCACGCCGGAGCCGATCAACTGGCTGGGTGTGGCGCTGGCCGCCAAGGGCGCCATCCTGCTCGTCAACCTGTGGCTCGGCCTGCCGTTCATGATGACCGCGGTGCTGGGCGCGCTGTCGGCCATCCCGCGCGAGCTCTACGAGGCGGCCAAGATCGACGGCGCCAGCGCCTGGCAGGGGTTCTGGGGCGTCACCGCGCCGCTCCTGCGCACGGCGCTCGTCCCGATCACCCTCACGGGCTTCGCTTTCAACTTCAACAACTTCAACCTGATCTTCCTGTTGACGGATGGCGGACCGCCGGTCGAATGGGGGACGGCGACGGCGCGCGGCACCGACATCCTCATCAGTTGGGCCTACAACGAGGCCTTCCGCTCGCAGGGCGGCTACGCCTACGGGCTCGGCTCGGCCATCTCGATCCTGATCTTCGTCATCACGGTGGCCGTCAGCCTCGTCAACTTCCGCGTCACCGGCGCGCTCAAGGAGGAGAGCAACGCATGAGGCACCCCGACCGCCGCGCGTTCGCGTGGATGGCGCTCGTCGTCCTCGGCACCCTCCTCGGTGTGTGGGCCCTGCTCGGCAACCTGCCCGAGCCCGTCGTGCGCAACCGCTTCGTCGTCGTCCCCAACGGCTGGGCCTTTCTGCTCGGCGCCTTCGCGCTGCTCATCCTAGGCACCGCGGCCAGCGCCTACACCTTCGGCCTGGCGACCCGGCCCGGCAGGGCAGCCGCGTACGCGCTCACCTCCGGCACCCACATGTTCATCTGGGGGGTCATCCTCACGACCTTCTACCCGGTGTTGTACTTGCTGGCCGTGTCGTTCAATCGCAACGACACCCTGGCTGCCGCATTGCCGCGCGAAGGGCACCTTCTCGTGCGCGCCGGCGTCATGCCCAACCCCGCGGACATCTCGCTCGTGCAGTATCAGAAGATCTTGAGCCAGACGCACATCCTGCCCTTGCAGTGGGTGCTCATCGCCCTCCTCCTCGCCGCGGTCGTCGGGATCTTCGGCATCAAGCTGGCGGCGCGTCTGGCGAACCTCCCCGCGTACCGCACGGACGCGTGGACACGCGTCCTCGGACTCGGCATCTTCGTGCTCGCGGCGATCACGGTGGTCAGCATCACGCCCGCGCAGTTCTACGGCGTGACGGAGGCCGGCGCCCGCGTGCCCGCGTCATCGGAGCGGACCATCGTGCTGTACATCCGCAACACGCTCCTCGTCTCGGGCCTGACGGGCATCTTCGCCGTCTTGATCGCGACGACCGCCGGCTACGCCTTCGCCCGCATGCGCTTCGAGGGACGCTACGCGACGCTGCTCAGCTTCGTGTTCGTGCAGATGTTCCCCGGCTTCATGGCGCTCGTCGCGATCTTCTGGCTGATGGTCCAGCTCGACCTGCTCAACACCTTCACGGGCCTCATCCTGGCGTACTCTGGGGGCGCGATCGCCTTCTCGGCCTGGATCTTCAAGGGCTACCTCGAGTCCGTCAGCCCCGCGCTGGAGGAGTCCGCGATGGTCGACGGCGCCACCCGCTGGGGCGCGTTCTGGCGGATCATCCTGCCGGTATCGACGCCGATGCTGCTGTTCATCTTCCTGCTGCAGTTCATCGGCACCTACAGCGAGTTCATCCTCGCGAACACGCTGCTGCAGGGGCAGGAGAACTGGACGGTGGGCATGGGACTGCGCAACTTCACGACCGGACGCTTCGACACGCAGTGGGGCGCGCTGACCGCGAGCGCGGTGCTCGGCTCCATCCCCATCCTGCTGATCTTCTACTCCTTCCAGGACGCGCTCACGAGCCAGCAGACGGCCGGGGGGGTGAAGGGATGAGCGGCCAGGTGGTCCTCGCGCTCGACCAGGGCACGACCAGCTCGCGCGCGATCCTGTTCGACGGCGAGGGGAACGCCCTCGGGACGGCGCAGAAGGAGTTCACCCAGGGCTACCCCCGCCCCGGCTGGGTCGAGCACGACGCCAACGAGATCTGGTCGTCGCAGTCGGGTGTGATGTCCGAGGCGCTGGCGGCCGCCGACGTCTCCTCGCGCGACGTCGCCGCCATCGGCATCACCAACCAGCGCGAGACGACCGTCCTGTGGGACCGCCGGACGCTGCAGCCGGTCGCACCCGCGATCGTGTGGCAGGACCGGCGCACGGCCGAGGCCGTCGACGCCATCCGCGCCCGCGCGGGGGCCGAGGACCTCGTCGTCGAGCGCAGCGGGCTCGTCCTCGACGCCTACTTCAGCGCCAGCAAGCTCGCCTGGCTGCTCGAGCACGTCCCCGGGGCGCGGGAGCGGGCCGAGCGCGGCGAGCTGGCCTTCGGCACCGTCGACGCCTGGCTCGTCGCCCGCCTCACGCGCGGCGAGGTCCACGTCACCGACGTCTCCAACGCCTCGCGCACGATGCTCATGGGCGTGCGCTCGCTCGACTGGGACGACGACCTGCTCGCGCTGTGGGGCATCCCGCGGGCCGTGCTGCCGCGCATCGTCGGCTCCAGCGAGGTCGTCGGGCACGTCGCCGACGGCCTCCCCCTGGCGGGCGTGCCGATCGCCGGCATCGCCGGCGACCAGCAGGCGGCCACCTTCGGCCAGGCCTGCTTCGCGCCGGGCCAGGCCAAGTCGACCTACGGCACCGGGGCCTTCCTCGTGCTCAACACCGGCGACGCACCGGTGCCGTCGCACCACCGGCTGCTGACCACCGTCGCCTGGCGGCTCGGCGACGAGGTGCGCTACGCGCTCGAGGGCTCGATCTTCATGGCCGGAGCGATCGTCCAGTGGCTGCGCGACGGCCTGGGCATCATCCGCCGCTCGGCGGACGTCGAGGCGCTCGCCACCAGCGTCCCAGACACCGGCGACGTCGTGCTGGTGCCGGCCTTCGCCGGCCTCGGCGCGCCGCACTGGGACCCGTACGCCCGCGGCACGATCGTCGGCATGACCCGCGGCACCACGGCGGCGCACATCGCCCGCGCGGCGCTCGAATCGATCGCGTTCCAGGTGGCCGACGTCATCGACGCGATGGCCGCCGACGCCCCCGCGCCGCTCGTCGAGCTGCGGGTGGACGGCGGCGCCTCGCGCAACGACCTCCTCATGCAGGACCAGGCCGACGTGCTCGGGGTGCCCGTCGTCCGCCCGGCGGTCACCGAGACCACCGCTCTGGGCGCCGCCTACCTCGCCGGGCTCGCGACGGGCGTGTGGGCCGGGCCCGACGACGTCGCCAGCCATTGGCGCGAGGAACGCCGCTTCGAGCCGGCGGCCGATGCGGACCACGTCGCGCACCGCCGGGATCGCTGGCGGGCGGCCGTGGAGCGGTCCAAGGATTGGAGCGAGCGAGGGTGAACACCGTTCCCGCCACCCGGGCCGCGCACTGGGCTGCGCTGGCCGCCCACGAGGCGCCCTTCGACCTGCTGGTCGTCGGCGGCGGCGCCACCGGCGCCGGCGCGGCCCTCGACGCCGCCGCGCGGGGCCTGTCGGTCGCGCTCATCGAGCGCGACGACCTCTCCGCCGCCACCAGCAGCCGCAGCACCAAGCTGATCCACGGCGGCGTGCGCTACCTGGAGAAGGCGGTCAAGGAGTTCGACCGCAGCCAGTTCCACCTGGTGCGCGACGCCCTGCGGGAGCGCGCGGTGCTGATCCGCAACGCCCCGCACCTGTGCCACCCGCTGCCGCTGGTGACGCCGCTGTACGAGTGGTGGCAGGTCCCCTACTACCTGACGGGGCTCAAGATCTACGACGCCCTCGCCGGCCGCTCCAACCTCGCGCCCTCGCGCTTCGTCGACGCCCGCGAGGCCCTGCAGCGCTTCCCGATGCTGCGCGAGGAGGGCCTCCGGGGCGGGGTGGTGTACCACGACGGGCAGTTCGACGACGCGCGCATGAACGTGGCGATCGCGTTGTCGGCCGCCGAACGCGGCGCCGTCATCGCCACCCACGCCGAGGTCGTGGCCCTGCACCATGAGGCCGGCCGCGCGCGCGGCGCCACCGTGCGCGACGTGGTGACCGGCGAGCAGGTGACGGTCGCCGCGCGCGCCGTCCTCAACGCCACCGGCCCCTTCGTCGACGAGCTGCGCCGCCTCGACGACCCCGCCGCCGAGCCGATGCTGTCGGCCAGCTCCGGCGTCCACATCGTCCTCGACGCGCGCTTCGCCCCGCCCGCCACCGGGCTCCTGATCCCCCAGACCGAGGACGGCCGCGTGCTCTTCCTGTTGCCGTGGCAGGGGAAGACGCTGGTCGGCACGACCGACCAGCCGGCCGCCATCGAGCGGCACCCGCGCGCCACCGAAGACGAGATCGCGTACATCCTGCGCCACGTGCGCCAGTACTTCTCGCTGCCGGTCGAGCGCGACGACGTCCTCGCCGCGTGGTCGGGCCTGCGCCCGCTGGTCTCCGACCCGAAGGCGGCGGACACGGCGCGGCTGTCGCGCGACCACGTGGTCCACGTCGCCGACTCCGGCCTGGTGACGATCGCCGGCGGCAAGTGGACGACCTACCGGCGCATGGCGGCGGACGCCGTCGACGCGGCGCTCGGGGTTGCCGGCCTCGAGGCCACGGCGTCGGCGACCGAGGACCTGCGGCTGGCGGGTGCCGGGCGGCTGCTCCCCACCGGTGCCGGCGAGCTGCAGGAGCGCGGCTTCCCCGCCGACGTCGCGCGGCACCTGCACCTCGCCTACGG
>JAHYJQ010000161.1 GCA_019429025.1 Trueperaceae bacterium
CGGCGCGATCCCGTCCATGAGCGCGCCGGTGACGCGGTCGGCGGCCGCGACGGGATCGTCGAGTCCACGCACGTCGCGCGTGCCGTCCTCCACGCCGATGAGGAGCAGGCCCCCGGAGGTGTTCGCGAACGCGACGACGGTCCGCAGAAGCCCCACCGGCGAGGCGAGGTCGCGCTTGAACTCGAGCTCCTTGCCCTCGGGGCGCGCCAAGGCGTCGGGGAGGTCCATAGGTAAGAAGTCTACTCAGAAGCCGGGGTGGGCACACCACTTCCTAGTACGACTGCCTAGCTACGGTTGGCCAGAGCCCGGCTCAGCCCCCCGCAGCCCACCCGTTGAGATGCGCGTGGTCGTTCACCGTGATCAGCGTGGTGCCGCGGTGATCGAACCCGAGCCGCGTGATGCTGGTGTTGGCGATCTCGAGCCGCCAGACGCCGGGCACGGGCTGGCCGAGCGCGAGGTAGAGCGCCGCGCGGATGGTGCCGCCGTGGGCGAACGCGATCACGCGACCGCGCTCGGGGAGCTCGGCGCGGAACGCCGCCACGCGCGCCTGCAGGTCGGCGTACGACTCGCCGCCCGGGATGCGGCGGCCGTAGCGGTCCTCGTGCCAGTGGCGCGCCTCGATCGCCTCGTCGGCGTCCAGCGTCGCCCACGACTTGCCCTCGAAGATCCCGTAGGCCAGCTCGCGCAACCTCGGGTCGAGGCGCACGTGGGCGCCCGGCAGCGCGGTCTCCGCCGTGACGCGGGCGCGCGCCATGTCCGACGCGTAGACCGCGTCGAAGTCCACCTGGGCCAGCCGGGGGGCCAGCCGCCCCGCCTGCGCGAGGCCCGTGGCGTCGAGCGGGATGTCGGACGACCCCTGGATGCGGTCCTGCGCGTTCCAGTCGGTCTCGCCATGACGGATGAGCCAGAGTTCGAGCACGGTCCTCCTCGGCGGCCTCAGTCGGCCGGCGTGTCGATGCCGTCCAGGTGCGCGTGGTCGTTGAGCGTCACGATCGTCACCCCATCGGGTCGCAGACGCAGGCGCGTGATGCTGGTGTTGGCGACGGAGAAGCGCAGGCCGTCGCGGCGGGTCTTCCCCAGGAGCCCATACAGGAAGACGCGGATCGCGCCACCGTGGGTGAAGACGGCGATGCGGCCCTCGTCCGGCAGGTCCGCCCGGAACGACGCGAGGCGCGCCCACAGGTCGGCGTACGACTCGCCCCCCGGGACCCGGCGCCCCACGGGATCCTCGCGCCAGTGGTTCGCCTCGGCGGTCTCGTCGGCGTCGAGCTCCTCCCAGGTGCGGTCCTCGAAGATGCCGTACGACATCTCGCGCAGCCGCCGGTCGAGCCGCACCTCGGCGCCGGGCAGGGCCGTGAGCGCCGTGCGCTGCGCGCGCTGCAGGTCCGAGGCGTAGACGGCGTCGAAGCTGACCCCGGCCAGCCGCGGCGCGAGCAGCTCGGCCTGCCGCAGGCCGAGGTCGTTCAGCGGCGCGTCCGTGATGCCATGGATGCGCCTCGACACGTTGCCTTCGGTCTCGCCATGACGGATGAGCCAGAGTTCGAGCACGGTTCTCCTCGCGCCGCCCGAACGGGCGGCCAAACGCCATGCTACCCGCGGCGCGGCGGCGAACGTCCCGCCGGGGGGCCGCAGCGGCGCCGGGCGCTGGTGCGCGGCGCCGTGCCACTTGCGAGCAGCTCCGGCGCCAGCCTCGCGGCCCGCGTGCCACACTCCGCACCAGCCATGCTCGTCTTCCTCGGCCGCCGCATCCTGCTCACGCTCCCCGCCCTATTCGGCGTGGCGCTGGTCGTGTTCCTGCTCATGCGCGCGATCCCGGGCGACGTGGTCAGCCAGTTGGTCGGCCCGGAGCAGGAGATCAGCCCCGAGCGGATGGTGGAGCTGCGCCGCATCTTCGGCCTCGACCTGCCCATCCACGCGCAGTTCGGCCAGTGGCTGTCCGCGGCGCTGCAGGGCGACCTCGGCACCTCGCTGCGCACCGGCCGCTCCATCTCCGGCGACCTGGCGCTGCGCTTCCCCGCCACCCTCCAGCTCGCGCTCATGAGCCTGGCGATCGCGCTGGCCATGGCCGTGCCGATCGGCATCGTGGCCGCGCAGTACGCCGCGCACGGGCCCAGCGTGCAGGGCTACGACTTCTTCCCCAACGGCAGCTACATCGGCTTCCGCAACATCTGGCTCGGCAACTGAGCACCGCCTGATCCCCGCGGCCGCATGCCGCGGGAACCGGCGTGCCCCCCGGGTCCACAGGGACCCGGGGGGCACGTTCATGAGCCTCGGGACATGCGCACCTGGCACGCCGCACCTGAAAGTTTGTACATACAGCGCGCCGAACCGCTATCATCCGTCATGCGAGGGTGCGCGTCCCCGGGCGCATCGCCACGGCCCTCGTGCGGAGGTAGCGATGTCCGACAACAAGCTAGCCCGTTTGATGGCTCGTCGATTCAGCCGCCGCCAGTTCCTGCGCTACAGCGCCGCCACCGGCGTCGGCGTCTACCTCGGCGCGGGCACGATGAGCGCCTGGGCGCAGGGCGTCCAGGGGGGCACCCTCACCTGGCTCGGGCACCAGGAGGTCGCGGGCCTCGGCCCGAACGACATCGGTGCCGACGTCCAGGCCGCCGTGATCTTCAACATCCTCAACCCGCTCGTCCACGTCGACCACATGGCCCAGACCGTGCCGGTCCTGGCGCGCTCGTGGCAGCTCGGCGAGGACAACCTCTCGTACACGTTCCAGCTGCACGAGGGCGTCCGCTTCCACGACGGCAGCGAGCTCACCGCTGAGGACGTCAAGTACACCTTCGAGACCTACTCGCAACCCGGCAACACCATGGCCGGCCGCTTCAACGGCATGCGCGACGTCACCGTCGTCGACCGCTACACCGCGCGCGTCAACATGGACACCGTCAACGCAGAGTTCCTGCGCCGCGCCTGCGAGGTGCCGATCGTTCCGAAGGCCTACCACGAGTCCGTCGGCGTCGACGGCTTCCGCACCGCCCCCATCGGCACCGGCGCGTTCCGCATCGGCGAGTGGATCCCGGCGCAGTCCACCGAGCTCATCGCCTTCCCCGACCACTTCCGCGGCGCCCCGCAGGTCGACCGCATCGTCCTCGAGGTGGTGCCCGAACCGTCCGTGCGCTACATCGCGCTGCTGACCGGCGACGCCGACGCCAGCGTGTGGCCCATCGCCGTCGAGGACGCGCTCGAGCTCGAGAACGACCCCGACTTCCTGGTGGTCCGCACCAACTGGAACTCACCGCGCTTCATCCCGCTCAACAACGAGCTCCCGCAGCTGTCCGACCGCCGCGTGCGCCAGGCGATGATGTTCGCGCTCGACCGTCAGCGCATCCTCGACGACCTCGAGAGCGGCATCGGTGTGGTGGCCACCTCGCACCTGGCGCCCCACAACCCCTTCTACAACGCGAACGTCCCGCTCTACCCGTTCGATCCCGAGCGCGCCCGCTCGGTGCTCGACGGCGCCGGCTGGGTCGAGGGTTCCGACGGCATCCGCAGCAAGGACGGCCTGCGGCTCTCCTTCACCTGCACCACGATCAGCGGCGACCAGACCCGCCGCCCGATGGCCGAGCTCTCGCAGCTCTTCCTGCGCGCGGTCGGCGTCGAGATGCAGCTGGCCGAGGCGCCGGTCGCCTCCATCCTCGAGGGCCTGCGCGCGGGCACGCTCGAGGCGTCGCTCTTCAACTGGACGATGGGCTCGATCGTCGACCCCAGCCCGACCAGCGTCCTGAAGAGCAACGGCGGCGACAACTTCATGCGCTACAACAGCGCCGAGATGGACGCGCTCATCGACCAGGGCCTGTCGCTCGTCGACCCGGCGGCGCGCCAGCCGATCTACGACCGCACCCAGGAACTGTTCGCCGAGGACATGCCCGCCCTGGTCCTGCACTACCGCCAGGACCTCGGCGTCTACAGCCGCCGCATGGTCGGCGTGCCCGAAGAGCAGATGATGTCGACCCCGGTCTGGTTCGACGGCTACAAGTACAGCCGCGGTTGACCCAACCTCGCCGTCCGCGTCGCCGTCCACGGCCTGCGCACGCGACCTCGCCCCGCCCGATGCCCCACGGCATCGGGCGGGCCACCACGTCGTAATCTAGGTCTCCAACGTGTCCAGCTATCTGACCTTCCGTATCCTCAAGGGCCTCTTCGTCGTCGTGCTCATCAGCGTGCTGACGTTCATCATCATGCGCCTCATGCCCGGCGATCCCGTCTACATGCTGCTGGGCGAGGGGCAGATCCCCATCACGGACGCCCAGATCGAGGCGATCCGCGCCAAGTGGGGTCTCGACCGCCCGCTGCCCGAGCAGTACTTCCTGTGGGCCGGCAACCTGCTGCGTGGCGACTTCGGCGAGTCGCTCATCCGCGCCGGCGTACCAGTACGCAAGATGATCTTCGAGGCGATCCCGATCACCGCGCTGCTCAACTTCTACGCGCTCGCGGTGGCGATCGTCGTGGCGATCCCGTTCGGCATCGCCGCCGCCGTGCGGCGCAACTCGTGGATCGACTACGCCTCCAACGTCGTCTCCTCGCTGGGCATCGCCACCCCCAACTTCTGGCTCGCGCTCATGCTCATCGTGCTGTTCGCGCTCTACGTGCCGCGCTGGTTCGGCGACCTGCCGCTCATCGGCCGCATCCCGCCGTTCGGCCTGCGCAGCTGGCAGGGGTGGATCCTGCCGGTCATCGTCATCGCCACCGAGGAGATGGCGGTCCTCATGCGCATCACCCGCGGCGCCGTGCTCGAGCTACTGCCGCAGGACTTCGTGCGCACGGCGCGCAGCAAGGGGCTCGCCGAACGCCGGGTACTCTACCGGCACGTCGTCTCCAACGCCATGCTCCCCGTGGTGACCGTCATCGGTTTCCGGATCGCGTTCATCCTGTCCGGCACGATCATCGTCGAGAACGTCTTCGCCCTGCCGGGCATCGGCCGCCTCTTCGTCGACTCGGTGCTGCGCCTCGACTACCAGGTGGTGCAGTCGCTGGTCGTCGTCTTCGCGGTGCTGGTGGTCGTCATCAACCTGCTCACCGACCTCGTCTACGCGCTGGTCGATCCGCGCATCCGGATCTCGTGAGGCCGTCATGACCATCGCCCCGATCGACCCCAACCTGGAGCCCCAGCTGCCGGCGTCCGCCGGCGACGCCGCCCCGCCGACGAAGGGGCGCGCGCTGCGCCGCTTCTTCGGCAACCGCATGGCCATCGTCGGGCTGCTCGTGGTGCTGGCGCTCGTCGCGCTGGCGGTGTTCGCGCCGCAGATCGCGCCCTACCACCCCAACGACGACATCTTCCGCGGCATGCGCGGCGTCGGCCCGTCGTGGGAGCACCCCATGGGCTTCGATCACCTCAGCCGTGACCTGCTCAGCCGGGTGATCTACGGCACCCGCATCGCCCTGCTCGTCGGGCTCATCTCGACCGTGATGTCCGTGCTGATCGGCGTCGTCGTCGGCGCGGTCGCCGGCTACTTCGGCGGCTGGATCGACGAGGTGCTGTCGCTCATCACCGACACGCTCATGGCCTTCCCGCTCATCGCCCTGCTCATCGTGCTGGCGGCGGTGATGGGGCCGAGCCTCAGCACCACGATCATCGTCATCGGCGCCACGGTGTGGGCACGCTACGCCCGCGTGGTGCGCGCCGAGGTCATGAGCCTGCGCGAGCGCGACTTCATCACCGCCGCCCGCGCGCTCGGCGCCTTCGACGGCCGCATCATCTGGAAGCACGTCGTGCCCAACGTGCTCACGTCCGTCATCGTGCTCGCCAGCCTGCAGGTCGGCTCGATCATCATCCTCGAGTCCGCGCTCTCGTTCCTCGGCCTGGGCGTCCGCCCGCCCACCGCCACCTGGGGCGGCATCCTCTCGGATGGCCGCGCGTTCATCCTCCGCTACCCGCACATCGCGATCTTCCCCGGGATCATGATCGTCATCACCGTGCTGGCGTTCAACTTCATCGGCGACGGCCTGCGCGACGCCCTCGACCCGCACCAGAAGACGAACCGGACAGGTAGGACGTGAGGGTCTTCCTCGGCGGCATCGTCACCGAGACGAACACGCTCTCGCCCATCCCCACCGGCGTGGACGACTGGGTCGTCGTGCGCGACCTCGCCGAGGCGGAGGCGGGCGGCGCGCTGGAGGCCTTCGCGCAGGAGGCGGCCGCGCGCGGCGACGAGCTCGCGTTCGGGCTCTACGCCTTCGCCATGCCGGCCGGCGTCACCACCCGCGCCGCCTGGACGGGCCTGCGCGACGAGCTGCTCGCGATGCTCGAGGCCGCGACGCCGGTCGACGCGGTGCTGCTGCCGTTGCACGGCGCGATGGTCGCCGACGGGGTGGACGACGCGGAGGGCGAGTTCATCGAGAGCGTCCGCGCGGTCGTCGGGCCGGAGGTGAAGATCGGCGTCCACATCGACCTCCACTGCCACCTCACGCAGGCGATGCTCGACGGCAGCGACGCGCTGGTCATCTACAAGGAGTACCCGCACACCGACATGGCCGACCGCGCGCGCGACCTCTACGCGCTGGTCGCCGACACGGTGGCCGGGAAGATCCGCCCGGCCATGGCGATGTTCGACTGCCGCATGATGGGCATCTACCCCACCAACCCGCAGCCGATGCGCGGCTTCGTCGACGCGATGATGGCGGCGGAGCGGGGCCCGGTCTCGCGCGGCGGCGACGGCGTGCTGTCGCTGTCACTCGGCCACGGCTTCCCGTGGGGCGACGTGCCGCACTCGGGCGCACGTTTTCTCGCGGTCACGGACGGCGACCCCGAGCTCGCGGCGGCGACCGCCGAGGCCTGGGGCCGCCGCTTCCACGACCTGCGCCGCGAGGTCGCCGTGAAGCCGCTGCCGCTCGACGCCGCGCTCGACCGCGCGCTCGCCGTGCAGGGGGGCGGCCGCGGCCCGGTCGTGATCGCCGATCAGGCCGACAACGCCGGCGGCGGCGCGCCGTCGGACAGCACCTTCGCGCTGCGCCGGCTGCTCGAGCGGCGAATCTCTGGCGCCGCCGTGGCCATGATGTGGGACCCGATCGCGCACCACCTCGCGCGCGCCGCCGGCGTGGGCGCGCGGCTGACGCTGCGCCTCGGCGGCAAGATGGGCCCCGCGTCGGGCGACCCGCTCGACCTCGACGTCACCGTCATGGGCCTGATCGACGGACTGGTGCAGCGCTGGCCGCAGACCGACGGCGCCGTCGACAGCCCCGGTGGCGACGTCGCGCACCTGCGGGTGCACGGCTTCTCGGGGGAGACCGGCGGCCCCAGC
>JAHYJQ010000162.1 GCA_019429025.1 Trueperaceae bacterium
CCCCGCCGCCGACCGCCTGGAGGGCGACGTGATCATGAGCGAACGCGAACCCCAACGTCTCCAGATCGGCGAGTTGCCCGTCCGCGTCTACGCCGACCCGCAGGCGCTCGGTGCCGCCGCCGCGACCGATGCCGCCAGCGCGATCCGCGCTGCCGTCGCGGAGCGTGGCGAGGCGCACGTGATCCTCGCCACCGGGACCAGCCAGGTCGCCTTCCTCGAGGCCCTCGCGACGCTGCCCGACCTGCCCTGGACGCAGGTCGAGCTCTACCACATGGACGAGTACGTCGGCCTCGCCGGCGACCACGCGGCCTCGTTCCGGCGCTTCCTGCGGGAGCGGATCGTCGACCTGGTCGGGCCGCGCGCGTTCCACGAGATCCGCGGCGACGCGCCACCGGAGGCCGAGGCCGCCCGCTACGGGGGGCTCGTCGCCGGGCGCCGCATCGACCTCACCTGCATGGGCATCGGCGAGAACGGCCACCTGGCCTTCAACGACCCGCCCGACGCGCGCTTCGACGACCCGCAGCCGGCCCGCGTCGTGCGCCTCGACGAGGCCAGCCGCCGCCAGCAGGTGGGTGAGGGGCACTTCCCGGACCTCGGGTCCGTGCCGACGCACGCGATCACGCTCACGATCCCGACCCTGCTGGCGGCCACTCGGGTGCAGGTCGTCGTACCCGAGGCGCGCAAGGCGGAGGCCGTCCGGCGCGCGCTGCGCAAAGCGATCGACGAGGCCTGCCCGGCGTCGGTGCTGCGGCGCGTGCCCCACGCGACGCTGTACCTCGATCGCGACGCCGCCGGCGGCCTGTGACGCTTCGACGCCCGCGCGGATGATCGCCACCCGCCTGCCCCATGGCCACCCCGTCCGCGTCGACTTCGACGGCGGGCGGCTCGAGTTGACCGAGGCCGACGCCCCCGCCGACGAGGGCGTGTGGGTCGGCCCCGGCTGGGTCGACGTCCAGGTCAACGGCTTCGCCGGCGTGGACGCCAACGACCCCGCCACCGAGCCGGACGCCTACGCCCGCATGACCGCGGCGCTGCGCGCCCGCGGGGTCACCCGCTACCTCCCCACCGTCATCACCGCCGACCTCCCGCGGATGGCGGCGAGCCTGGCCGCGGCCGTGCGGGCATGCGCGGCCGAGCCCGACGTCGCCGACGCCGTGCCGGGGCTGCACCTGGAGGGCCCGTTCGTGTCGCCCGAGGACGGCGCCCGCGGCGCGCATGCGGCGGCGTTCGTGCGCGCCGCCGACACCGCCGTGTTCGACGACCTGCAGGCGGCCGCCGGCGGCCGCATCCGCGTCCTCACCCTGGCCCCCGAGGTGCCCGGCGCGCTGGAGCTGATCGCCCATGCCGCCGGCCAGGGGGTGGTCGTGGCGCTCGGCCACACGAACGCCGACGCCGCCACGATCGCGGCGGCCGTCGACGCCGGCGCCCGCCTCTCCACCCATCTGGGCAACGGCACGGCGGCGATGCTGCCGCGCCACGACAACGTCATCTGGACCCAGCTGGGCGAGCCGCGCCTGACGGCCAGCGCGATCTTCGACGGCCACCACCTGCCGCCGGCGGTCATGCGCGTGTTCGCCGCCGTCAAGGGGCCCGAGCGACTCGTGCTCACCAGCGACGCCGTCGCGCTCGCCGGCATGCCCCCGGGCGTCTACCGCCAGCCGGTCGGCGGCGAGGTCGAGCTGCTCGCGAGCGGCCGCCTCACGCTGCGCGGCACCCCCTACCTGGCCGGCTCGGCCAGCTCGCTGGCCGACGGCGTGGCCCACGCCGTGCGCGACGCGGGCGTCGCGGTCGAGGACGCGTGGGCGATGGTCAGCACGACGCCGGCGCGCCTCCTCGGCCTCGAGGAGCGCGGCGACCTCACGCTCGCCCTCGTCGCCCCCGACGGCGTCCGGGTGCTGGGGACGCGGGTCGCGGGTCGCGCGGCGGCCACCTGACACGGCGTCCGCGCAGCCCGCGAGCCGGCGCTCGGGGGTCGGGCAGGCCGCCGCCGCGGCGATGGTGTACGCTCGGCGCATCATGGCGGCGCCAAAGAAGATCGACATCCAGGTCGTCGCGGGCTACGCCGTCGGCGTCGGGCTCATCGCCGTCGCCACGATCGGCGTGTACTGGCAGTTCTGGCAGCCGAACGCCAGCGTGTGGCTGTGGGGCCCCGGCAGCTTCGCGATCGGCGCGGCGCTCGGGGGCGCGGTCGCCGCATGGCGGCGCGTGAAGCTCTGACGCGCGCGGTCGGAGCGCCCTCGCGTTGACACCGCCGCGACGGCCTCCGTATACTCCACGATGCTGACCGCACGGGTCGAAGGTCGACCCGCGCCCCGAGCCCAACCGCAAGGTCCTGGCCTGGAGGGTTGGCTGAGCGGTCGAAAGCGACGGTCTTGAAAACCGTAGACGGGGCAACCCGTCCGGGGGTTCGAATCCCTCACCCTCCGCCAAGCGCTTTCGAGGCAGCCAGATCGGGGACGGGGAAGCGCACGGAGAGGTGGCCGAGCGGCTGAAGGCGCTCCCCTGCTAAGGGAGTATGCGGGCAAAACCTGCATCGAGGGTTCGAATCCCTCCCTCTCCGCCAACCGACGCACGCCGTCGGCACAACGCATGCGCCCGTAGCTCAGTTGGATAGAGCGTCTGACTACGGATCAGAAGGCCAGGGGTTCGAATCCTCTCGGGCGCACCACAGCAAGGCCGTCACTGACGGAAGAACGACGAGGTTCGGCACCGCCTTCGCGGTGCCGATTCTCCACTGTGACTCGCCGGCGACTCGTCTCAGTTCACGCGTCGAGAAGGTCCACGGTCGCCGCATTGCGCCGCCGGTGCTCGTGATGGCGTCGCATCATGGTGAGCCCGGCTCCTGCAGCAGGAACGACATCGGTCGCGTGAACGGCGCGAAGCCGAGGTGCGACAGCGACACGCCGCGCCCGGAGTCCTTGACGCCCGTCCAGGCCAGCAGCGGGTCGAGGTAGTCGCAGCGGTTGGCGTAACAGGTGCCGGTCGCGACGCGGCCGCCCAGGCGCAGCGCGGCGTCCAGGTCGCGCGTCCAGATGCTCGCGGTCAGGCCGTAGCGGCTGTCGTTCATCGCCCGCAGCGCCGCCTCGTCGTCGTCTACGGCGACGATGCCGACGACGGGTCCGAAGGTCTCCTCGCGCATCACCCGCATGTCGGGGGTGACGTCCACCAGCGCCTGCGGCGCCAGGTAGGCGGTGCCCTCGCGGCCGCCGGGGACGTCGGACGGGCGCAGCAGCGTTCGGGCGCCGGCGGCGACGGCCTGGGCCACGTGCGCGCGGGCCAGCTCGGCGCCCGCCGCGCGCGCCATCGGCCCCATCGTGGTGCCCGGATCGCGTGGATCGCCCAACACGAGCGAGCGCGCGTGGTGCACGAAGCGCTCCAGGAACGGCTCCATGACCGCGCGCTGGACGTAGATCCGCTCGATGCCGCAGCACGACTGGCCGCTGTTGAAGTAAGCGCCGTCCACCAGGTTGGTCGCGGCATGCTCGAGCTCGGCGTCGGCGCGAACGTAGGCCGGGTCCTTGCCGCCGAGTTCGAGTCCCACCTCTATGAACCGCTCGGCCGCCGCGCGCTTGACCGCGCGACCGCCCGCGACCGAACCGGTGAAGTGGACGTAGCCGACCCGCTCGTCACCGATCACGGCCGCCACGGCGGCGTGGCTCAGGTGCAGCGCCTGCAGCACGCCGTCGGGCAGTCCCGCATCGCGGAGGGCACGCTCCAATCGCTCGGCCGCGAGCGGCGTCTGATCGGAGTGCTTGAGCAGCACGGCGTTGCCGGCCAGCAGTGCGGGCACCACCGCGTTCACCGCGGTCAGGAACGGGTAGTTCCACGGCGCCAGCACCAGCACCACCCCGATCGGCAGCGGGCGCACGCGCCGCCGCGGTTGACCGGCCCCGGCACGCTGCTCCGTCGCGGGGGTGCCCTCGGCCAGCCGTTCCTGCACCGGCGTCGGTCCGTCCCAGTGGACGCCCAGATCGGCCAGCGCGGCGGGCGCCATCGCTGCCATGGCCAGGGCGCGTTCGGCGAAGCCGCCGCGGATCTCCTTGGGGCCGTAGGCGACCGGGCGACCCATCTGCCAGGCCAGCTCCACGCCGATCTCGTCGGCCTGCGCGTTCATCACCTCCACCGTCCGGTGCACGACCTCGATGCGTTCGGACAGCGGCGTCGCCCGCCAACCGATCTGGGCGGCGGAGGCGGCGGCCAGCGCGCGCTCGATGCGCTCCGGTCCGGCCAGCTCGCGCTCGACGTAGACCGAGCCGTCGATCGGGCTGATCGTGCGCAGACGCGCGCTCATTCGGGGGTGACGTAGGCCGCGGTCAGGCCCCCGTCGACGGTGAGCTCGGAGCCGGTGACGAAGCTCGAGGCCGGCTCGGCCAGGAACAGGATCGCGTCGGCCATCTCCTGCGCCTCGCCGAACCGACCCATCGGCACGTGCACCAGCCGCCGCTGGCGCTTCTCTTCGGTGTCGAGGAACTTCATCAGCAGCTCGGTACGCAACGGTCCCGGGCAGAGCGCGTTGACGCGGATGCCCTCGCGGGCGTGGACGACCGCCAGCTCGCGCGTGAGCGCCAGCACCGCCCCCTTGCTGGCGGTGTAGGCGATCTGCGCCGTGGCGGCGCCGCGCAGGGCGACGAAGGAGGCGACGTTGACGATCGCCCCGCCGCCGGCGCGCCGCAACGCAGGCACGCCGTACTTGCAGCCGAGGAACACGCCCCTGGCGTTGACGTCCAGGGTGCGGTCCCACACGCCCTCGTCGGTGGCGACCGCGTCATCGTCGCGGGCGTCCATGATGCCGGCGTTGTTGACGAGCACGTCGAGGCGCCCGAAGGTCGACTCGGCGTGCGCGATCATCGCCTGCACCTCGGCGGCCCGGGCGACGTCGGCGTGGACGAAGCTGGCCCGTCCTCCGGCCGCCTGGACGTCGGCGGCGGTGGCGCTTCCCGCGTCGTCGTCGACGTCCGCGACGACGACCGCGGCGCCCTCCTGCGCGAAGCGGAGCGCGGTCGCGCGGCCGATGCCGGCGCCGGCGCCGGTGATCAGCGCGACCTTGCCGTGCAGCCGCCCGGGACGAGGTGCGGTGGTGTGGGAATCGCTCATGGGGTTCTCCGTTCGACGCGCCACGAGCGGGCCGCGTCAGATCCGCTCGAAGTAACGCTGCCGCTCCCAGTCGGTGACGGCCGCGTCGTACGCGGCCTGCTCGGTCCGGAAGAAGTGCGCGTAGTGGTCGACGACGTCATCGCCGAACGCCCGCCGGGCGAACGCGCTCGCCGCGAAGAGGTCGGTCGCTTCGCGCAGCGAGCGGGGCAGGCGCGGCAGGTCGCCGGCCGCGTAGAGGTCGCCCGTGAAGGCCGCCGGCGGCTCCAGCCCGCGTTCGATGCCGTCGAGGCCCGACGCCAGGCTCGCGGCGAAGGCCAGGTAGGCGTTGACGTCCGCGCCGGGGATGCGGCACTCGATACGCAGGCTGGGGCCGCTACCCACCACGCGGAAGCCGGCGGTGCGGTTGTCCACGCTCCAGGCCGCCCGCGTCGGCGCCCACGAGGCGTCCTCGTAACGCTTGTAGGCGTTGACAGTGGGCGCGTAGAACACCATCGTCTCGTGCACGTGCTCCACCCAGCCGGCCAGGAAGTGGCGGAAGACGCTCGAACCGTGGTCACGGCCGTCGGGGCCGAGCCCGTCCGGGCCCGCGAAGGCGTTGGCATCCCCCGACCACAGGCTCAGATGCAGGTGGCACGACGAGCCCGCCTGCCCGGCGTACGGCTTGGCCATGAAGGTGACGCTCACCCCGATGCGTTCGGCGATCTCCTTGAGCGCCTGCTTGAGCAGCAGGTGCCGGTCGGCCATGGTGCCGACGTCGGCGTGGCGGATGTTGACCTCGTGCTGCCCCAGGCCCCACTCGCCCTTGGAGCTCTCGACCGGGATGCCGGAATCGCGCAGGTGGCGCCGTGCCTCGGCCGTGAAGCGCTCCTCGCGGGTGCCCTGCAGCAGGTGGTAGTCCTCGAGGTACCAGCCCATCGGCGTCAGGTCGCGGTAGCCCCGCTCGAACGCCTGGCGGTAGGTGTCTTCGTAGACGTAGTACTCGAGCTCCGAGGCGGCCTCGACCTCGAAGCCGGCGGACCGGACCCGTTCGAGCTGCCGCCGGAGGATCGAGCGCGGTGCGACCGCGACCGGTGCGCCGGAACCGACGTCGATGACCTCGCACAACACGATCGCGCTGGCGGCGAGCCAACTGGCCCGCCGCAGGGTGGCCGGGTCGGGCCGGAGGGCGACGTCGCCGTAGCCGCGCTGCCAGTTGGCGAAGGCGTAGCCCTGCACCGGCTGCATCTCCATGTCGGCCGTCAGCAGATAGTCGCACACGTGGGTGCTCGACCGCGCCACCTTGTCGAGGAAGTGATCGACGTCGAGGCGCTTGCCCAGCAGGCGGCCGTAGGGATCGGCGAAGGCGACGACGACCGTATCGATCCTCCGCTCACTGGCCTCGTGGCGCAGGCCGTCGAGGGTCAAACCATCGCTGGGGAGCGTCATCGGGCCTCCAGGTCTAGGTGCGTTCGCGGATCATACCGCGCGCGGCGCGGCCAGGAACAGGACCGCCGCGGCCACGTCGTCACCACGGCCAGGGCGCCCCATGGGGATCGCCTCCAGCAGCCGCGCGCCATGGGGACCGTCGGCGATGTCACGCGTCCGCTCGTTGACGATCAGGCCCGGGCAGATCGCGTTGACGGTGACGGCCGGCGCGAGCTCCTTCGCCAGTCCGCGCGTGAGGCCGAGGATCCCGGCCTTCGCCGCCGCGTAGGCCGAGCGACTGACCGAGAAGGGCGGCCCGCCGCCGTACTTCGCGCTCATCGACGAGATGCTGATGACGCGTTGGTCGCGGCGCGTCAGCATGCCCGGCGCCAGGTGCTTGATCCACGACCAGGCGCTGAACAGGTTGCGGCGTTGCGCGTCCTCGAACTCGTCGCGGGTCAGCTCCGTGATGTGCTTGGGCTGCCCGGCGCCGGCGACGTTCACCAGGACGTCGACGGGGCCCAGCTCCGCCTCGATCTCGCGCACGAAGCGCCCGGCCAGCTCGTGGTCGGACGCGTCGCCGGCGCGCACGACCGCCCGCCGTCCGAGGGCGCGCACGTCGGCCGCCACGGCCTCGGCCGCGTCGGCCCGCCGGTCGACGATGGCCACGTCGGCGCCTGCCCGGGCCAGCGCCCGCGCGCTCGCGCCGCCGATGACCCCGCCGCCGCCCGTCCCGATGGCCAGCC
>JAHYJQ010000163.1 GCA_019429025.1 Trueperaceae bacterium
GTAGCCGGCGAGCGCGCCGTCGACCCACAGGCTGCGGCCGTCGGGAGCGAGGTCGATGGCGTGGATCCCGTGGTCGAGCGGTACGCGCGCGACGACCTCGCGCAGGATGGTGTCGACCACGACCAGGTCGCCGGTCGCCGCGTCGCCGGTGTAGAGGGTGCGGCCGTCGGGACTGAGCGCGAGGCCCATGGCGGCCTCTGGCGGACGGGCTTCGCTGCCCTCGCTGACGACCAGCGTCCAGGCCAGGTCGAAGGTGGTCGTGTCGATGGCGGCCACCGCGCCGTCCGCGACGACCGCCACGTAGATGGTGCCGGCGATCGCCGAAGCAGCGGCCGGCGTGCTCGGCCCGGTCGGCGGCGCCGCGGCGGGAGGCGTGGCGCCCCCGCTTGCTGTCGCGGCGGGCGCCTCCCAGCGGAAGCGCCACTCGGGCACGGCGACGCCGCGCAGGACCAACTCGAAGGGGGGCGAAGCGTCTGCCGCGGGCGCGGGCGCGAAGCGCAGCACCCCCTCGCGGTGGTGTCCCGACTCGCTCTCGGGGTGGTAGGAGAACGCCCCCTCGATGGGCGTGCCGTCGCCGCGTTCGAGGGTGGCCGCCGCCATGAGGTCGTACCCGAGCAGGTCTCCGGCGTGGGTGTCGAGGGTGAGGCGGAAGGCGACGGTCCCGTCGCCCTCGTTGGCGAGCAGCTCGGCGGTGACGGTGATGCCGGCGGCGCGAAGGACCTGGGGTTGGGCGGCCGCGACGGCCGTGACCAGCAGGCTCGCGAGCGCGAGCCATCTGAGGCCGGTGGTGATGGAAGACGGCATGGGGCTCCTTCCGGAGGGCGCCGCGGGCGGGCCGCGGCGGTGCCCGTTCGGACGTGGGTGCCGCCCGCTGCGCGCGCGAGCGGCACCCGTCGGGGGCTCAGGGCGTGACGATCACCTTGCCGCGCAGCATGTTCATCTGGCAGTGGAAGGCGATCTCGCCCACGGCGGTGGGGGTGAACTCGATGTTCACGGTCTTGCCCTCGGGCAGGTAGGCGGAGCGTTCGATGCCGTCGAAGACGACCGTCTCGCTGCACATCGAGGACTCGTTGCGCGTGAACCGCAGTCGGACCGGAAGCGAACGCCTGACCGTGACGACGTCCGGGTCGTAGCCGCCCTTGACGGTGATCGCGAGCTCCTGGACGCCGGCCACGACGTTCGCGGCGACGCCGGGCGGGCGGTGCAGCCAGAAGTACTTGACGATCCAGGCGACGGCTGCGATGCCGCCCAGTGTGACGGCGATCTGCAGGCTGGTCATGCGGCCACCTCCGCGGGGCGTGCCGCGCGCGTCTCGGCGCGGCGGAAGGATCGTGCGCGGAAGCCGCGCAGGCGGTTGGCGTTGCTCACCACCGTGATGCTGGAGAGCGCCATGGCGGCGGCGGCGATGATCGGCGAGAGGAGCAGCCCGAAGAGGGGGAAGAGCACGCCCGCGGCGATCGGGATGCCGAGCGTGTTGTAGCCGAAGGCGCCGACGAGGTTCTGCTTGGCGTTGCGCATGGTGGCGCGCGAGACCTCGATGGCGTAGGCCACGCCGCGGAGGCTGCCGCCGATCAGGGTCACGTCCGCCGCCTCGATGGCGACGTCGGTGCCGGTGCCGATCGCGAAGCCGATGTCGGCCTCGACCAGGGCGGGGGCGTCGTTGATGCCGTCGCCGACCATGCCGACCTTCGCGCCCTTGCCGGCGCGCGCCTTGAGGTCGTGGACCGCGATGGCCTTGGCCTCCGGCAGCACCTCCGCGAGGACGCGGGTGATGCCCACCTGGCGGGCGATGGCGTTGGCCGTGCGTTCGTTGTCTCCGGTGATCATGACGACCTCGATGCCGAGCCCCCGCAGCACGCGGATCGCCTCGACCGAGTCGTTCTTGATGGTGTCGGCTACGGCCACGACGCCGATCGGCGCGCCGCCGGCCGCCACGAACATCGCGGTCTTCCCCTCGCCCTGGAGGCGCTCGACGTCCGCGGCCAGCGCCGTGACGGCGATGCCTTCGCGGCGCATGAGCCGCTCGTTGCCGACCAGCACGCGCCGACCCTCTACCGTGGCGGCGACCCCGAAGCCCGGGATCGCCTGGAACGCGGTCGCGTCGCCGAGGCGGGTCCCCCTGCTCCGGGCGCCGGCGACGATGGCCTGCGCGAGCGGGTGCTCGGAGGGCTGGTCGGCGGTCGCGGCGAGCTCGAGCAGCGTCGCGGCGTCGGAGCCCGCGGCGGGGATGACGTCGGTCAGCTCTGGCTTGCCCTTGGTGATGGTGCCGGTCTTGTCGAGCACCACCGTGGTGAGTTGGGCGGCGTTCTGCAGCGCCTCGCCGTTGCGGATGAGCACGCCGTGCTCGGCCGCCTTCCCGACGCCGCCGACCAACGACAGCGGCACGGCCATGCCGATGGCGCAGGGGCAGGCGATGATCAACACCGTGACGGCCGCGATGGTGGCGAAGACGACGGCTGGGCTGGGTCCGAGCAAGACCCAGGTGACGAAGGTGACGACGGCCACGATCATCACCGCGGGCACGAAGTAATGGGAGACGCGGTCGACGAGCCGCGCGATCGGTGGCTTGCTGGTCATGGCGTCGCGCACGAGCCGGACGATCTGCGCCAGGGCGGTGTCCGCGCCGACCTTCACGGCGCGGAAGCGGAAGCTGCCGGTGGTGTTCACGGTTCCGCCGATGACCTCGTCACCGACGCCCTTGTCGACGGGCAGGCTCTCGCCGGTGATCATGGACTCGTCGAGCGCAGAGATCCCGGCGACGACCACGCCGTCGACCGCCACCTTCTCGCCCGGCCGTACCACCACGACGTCGCCGATCACCACGTCGCGAACGGCGACCTCGACCTCTTGGTCGCCGCGCAGCACGCGCGCGGTCTTGGCCTCGAGGCCGATCAGAGCGCGGATGGCTTGACTGCTGCGCCCCTTGGCGCGCACCTCGATGGCTTGCCCCAGGATCACCAGCGCGATGACCACGGTGGCGACGTCGTAGAAGGGCATCGCCGCCATCCCGGCCTCTGCCGGGAAGATGCGCGGGAAGAGCACCACCACCGTCGAGTAGAGCCAGGCCGCGCTGGTGCCGAGTGCGATGAGGGAGTTCATGTCGGCGGCGTGCTTGCGGAATGCCGACCAGAACCCCGTGAAGAAGTGCCGGCCCGACCAGGCCAAGACGAGCAGCGCCAGTAGGCCCGACGCCGCCCACAGGCCGCGGATCAGCGCCATCGAGGGTTCCGCGGTCCACAGGTGGGGCAGGTAGAGCCACGGCAGCTCCGGGAACGACACCGGCAGGACGAGCAGGGAGATGGCGGCGGCGAACCAGAACTTGCCCATGAGCGAGGCGTACTCGCGGGCATGAGCGACGCTCTCGGCGTCGAGGTCGCCGTGGGGCACGGCGTCGTGGGTCGCCGCCGGGTCGCCCGCGGCCGCGTCGGATGCGGGTGGCTGGCAGCTGGCGCAGTGGGCGGCGTCGAGGTCGCGTTCGATCGCGTCGAGCGCGTCGCTTGGTGGGTGGGTCGGCGCGTGGTCTTCGCCGGCGCCGGGGTGTGCTCTGGGGTCCACTGAGGGATCACCCCCTTCTCGGACCAGCATGACCCCCTCCGGGGGAGGGGGCTAAGGACAATTGTCTTGGTCGCTGATGAGTCGCCGGGAACATGATTAATCTCGATGCATCGCGCGCGGCTAGATGACATGGCACCCCGGGTGGGGGAGGATTTCATCCGGCAACGACGCGATGTGGAGGAGGCGTGATGAAGCGAGAGAATCGAGCGGCTGCGGTTGCCCCACCCGCGAGCGAACGACCGCCACGAGCTGGGCCGCCGCGTGCAGCGCTGGGCGCGGTCGGCCTGGTTGCCGTCGTCGCCATCGTGGCGACGGCATGGCTCTGGGGAAGCGGGTCGCTCGGCCCGGAGCCTGCCGCCATCCAAGTCGGGGCGCCCGGCGATGTCCGCTCGGGCGCGATCGTCGTGACACCGCCACGACTCGACGTCGGGGACGTGTTCATGAACGTCGCCGAGGTGCCGATGCGCTTCGAGGTGACGAACACGGGTGAGCGCGTGGCCGTGATCACCTACATCGAGACCTCCTGCGACTGCACGAAGGCGACGATCGTCTTCGAAGGTCGGGAGGGTCCGCGCTTCGCGATGAGCCACTCCACGCCGCCCGGCACGTACGACTGGCGCGCCGTGCTCGCGCCAGGCGAGACGGTGGAGTTGCTGGTCTACTACGACCCGCAGGCGCACGGCGTGTTCACGCCCGAGGAGGCGCCCGCCATCCACGGGCCCATCACCCGCTTCGTCAGGCTCTACAGCGACGACCCAAGCGACCCCTTCGTCGATCTGCGGATCGACCTGAACCAGCGGCATTGAAGGGGGCGGCGGAGACGACGCCGCCGGCGGACCGCCGGCGTCTCGGCCGGTGGCTGGCCGTGGTGGCGCTGGCGATCGGGACGACCGCCGGGCTGGCGTGGTGGTGGCTGGGCCCAGCGCCGGTAACCGCACCCGCGCCTCGGGTGGCGGTGCAGCCGGCCGCGATCGACGTCGGCAGCATGCCGGTGGACGGCCGCGCCGTGGCGACCGTGCGGGTGGAGAACCTCGGCGACGCCCCGGTGCGGGTCATCGGCATCAGCACCTCGTGCGGCTGCACCAGCGCCGAGGTGGGCGAGGCGCTGATCCCGGCGGGCGGCTCGAGCGCGCTGACGGTGACGATCGACCACGCGGTGATGCCGACTCCGGGCGAGTTCGTGCACGCCGTCTTCCTGGCGACCGACGACCCGGAGCGCCCGGAGGTGGTCATCGACGTCCGCGGGGTGGGGACCGATGACGCTGCGGGGCAGGCGCCGGCGCCCGTTGCGGCCGTTTCGCCGCCTGGCGCCGCCGCCGCGCCGGCGATCGGCGGGGGCGCGGTGGAGGTGTTCTTCAACGACGCCTGCGCCGACTGCCAGGTGTACATCCAGGACACCCTGCTGCCGACGCTGACCGCGCACGGGTTCGGCACGGTGTCCACCTTCGACTACCTCAAGGACCGCACGCAGCGCGCCGAGTTGAACCGCCGCAACGGTGAGCTGGGCATCCCGTTCGAGCTGCAGTCGCACCTCGTGACCTTCGTGGGCGACGGCCTGGTGCTGGCGGGGCACATCCCGAGCGAGATGATCGCCGCCGCGTTGACCCTCGTTGCGCCCGGGGCGCGGCTGCTCGTCTACCAGGACCGCATGCCCGAGATGGGGCAGCGCGTGAGCGAGTACCAGGTGTGGGACTTCCGCGGCGAGGCGGCGCGTCACGCGATCGAGACGCCGCTGGAGCAGGCGCTCGCGGGCCTCGACCTGCGGCCGGCGCAGCCGCTCCCGGGCAGCGAGAGCCCGGACCGGCTGGGGGCGGCCAGGCTCCTCCTGCTGGTGCTGGCCGCCGGCCTGCTCGACGGCGTCAACCCGTGCGCGATCGCGGTGTTGCTGCTGTCGCTGGCGGTGCTCTTCACGCTGCAGCGAACCCGGCGCCAGGTGCTGCTCACGGGCGCCGTCTACGTCGGCATGATCTTCGTCGCCTACCTCGGCATCGGCCTGGGGCTGTTCGGGGCGATCGTGATCTCCGGCGAACAGCACCTGGTGGCGCGCATCGGTTCGTGGTTGCTCGTCGCGCTCGGGCTCGTGAACGTCAAGGATTACTTCTGGTACGGCCGCGGCTTCAGCCTGAGCGTCCCGAAGGTGGGTCACGAGGCCATCAAGGGCTGGCTGAAGCGCGCCACCCTGCCGGCCGCCGCGGTCGCGGGGTTCCTGGTCGGGCTGTGCACCTTCCCCTGCACCGGCGGGATCTACGTGGCGATCCTGGGGCTCCTGTCGACGCAGACGACCTACCTCGAGGGCCTGTCGTACCTGATCGCCTACAACGTCATGTTCGTGCTGCCGCTCGTCGCCCTGCTGCTGGTGCTGGGCAACCGCCGCGCGGTCGGGGCGGTCGCGCGCTGGCAGGCGGAGCGCAAGCGCGGGCTGAAGCTCGTGAGCGGCCTCGTGATGGTCGCGGTCGGCGCCGGGATCCTCGTCTGGTTCGTGTGACGGACGGCGGGGGCACGGCGTTGGCCGTGCCCCCGCGGCCCGCACGCGACCGGTGCCACGCGTGCGCGCGGGTGCTCAGGCCGAGAGTTCGCGCTTGATGCGCTCGAACTCCTCGGTGCTGATCTCGCCCCGGGCGTAGCGCTCGCGCGCGATGCTCATCGCCTGATCGCTGCCGGCGGGACCGCCGCGCCCGGGGCCGCGGCCCAGGTCGAGCGCGCGCCACAGCCAGACGATGGCCAGCACGACCAGCACCAGCAGCAGCAGGCTCCCGATCCAGCCGAAGGGGCCCATCATGCCCCAACCGTTCGTTCCCCAGTGCATCATCCTGGATGACCTCCTTCCGTCAACACCGTGAGTCTAGGAGGCCCATGTTGTGCCGATGTTCAGCGGCCGTGCCGCTCGTGCAAAGGTGGGCAGCCCCGCACCGGTGCGGCCGATCCGTTCGGGGTCGGGGCTGGTGCGCGACGCTGCCACCGAAGTCGGCCCCGGTCCGTCGGAGACGCATACGCGCAACGCGAGCGGGTCCCCGACGACGCCGCCGCTCACAGCGCCGCCCGCCGCAGCAACTGCGCGTTCAGCGCCACCACCACCGTGCTGGCCGACATGAGCACGGCGCCCATCGCCGGCGTCAGCACGATCCCCCAAGCGAACGCCACCCCGGCCGCCAGCGGGATGGCGACGACGTTGTACCCCGCCGCCCACCACAGGTTCTGGACCATCTTCCGGTAGGTGGCCCGCGACAGGGCGACGATGCGTGGGATGTCACGCGGGTCGGAGCGCACCAGGACGATGTGCCCGGCCTCGACGGCGACGTCGGCGCCGGCGCCGATGGCGATGCCGATGTCGGCGGTCGCGAGCGCGGGGGCGTCGTTGACGCCGTCGCCCACCATGGCCACCCGCTTGCCCTGCGCCTGGAGCTCGCGGACCTTCGACGCCTTGTCCTCGGGGAGCACCTCGGCGTACACCGTGTCGATGCCGAGCTCCGCCGCCACCGCGTCGGCCACGGCCCGCGCGTCGCCGGTGAGCATCACCACCTCGATGCCGCGCTCGTGGAGTGCGCGGACCGCCTCGCGGCTCTCCTCGCGGACGGCGTCGGCCACGGCGAAGACCGCCAGGGCCCGGCCCTCGTGGAGCAGGAAGATGGCGGCCTGGCCGCGCGCCGCCGCCGCCTCGGCGGCGGCCTGGAGCCGGTCCGGGACC
>JAHYJQ010000164.1 GCA_019429025.1 Trueperaceae bacterium
GCGAGCAGGACGAACGACGGGCCGGCCGCCAGGCACGACCCGACGACGACGCCGGCGAGCACCAGCGGCACGATCGGCAGGCTCCAGCCCCGCCGGGCCAGCGCCACCACCAGCGCGACGGTGGCGGCCGCCCCGACGAAGGCCGCGAGCGGGACGCCGCGGGCGCCCAGGCCGAACGCCCCGCCGCCGACGATCGCCAGCGACGCGGCGAAGCCCGCGCCGCTCGCGGCGCCGAGCAGGTAGGGGTCGGCCAGCGGGTTGCGGAAGACCCCCTGGAAGCCCGCACCGGCGAGCCCCAGGGCAGCCCCGACGAGCGCCGCCAGTGCCACGCGCGGCAACCTGATCTGCCAGACGATCGTGTCGATCACGCGCGTCGCCTCGAGCTCCAGGCCGACCCTGGCGCCCGCGAGGCTGCCCCACATGCCGCGGCCGACGGCGGCGAGCACGTCGCCGGCGGGGATCGGCACGCTGCCGACCCCGGCCGCCACGATCAGTAGCAGCGCCAGCGCACCGATCGACGCCACCAGCGGCATGGCGAGGCGCCGTCGGCCCACGCCGCGCGCGGCGATCGGGGCGACGCTCAGAACGCCTCCGAGTGCAAGATGCGGGCCAGCAACAGCAGGGCCTCGCCGACGCGTGGCCCTGCCCGGCTCAGCACGTCGCTCTGCTCCTGCGTGAGCTCCACGACGCGCCCCTCGCGGACGGCGGCGATCGCACCCCAGCCCGGCCGCGCGGCCACCGCCGCCGCGTCGATCCCGTAGGGGGCGTCGGCCAACACGATCACCTGGGGATCCGCCGCGACCACGAACTCGGGATCGACCAGCGGGAAGTCGCCGAGGCCGTCCGGCACGACGTTCCGTCCCCCCGCGAGGCCGATCAGGGTGCCGATGAAGCTCGCCGGCCCCACCGAGTACGGCGAGGGATCGACCTCGTAGAACACGCTGGGCCCCACCAGGCCGGCGACGACCGCCGCGACCCCGTCGAGCTCGCCCTGCAGCCGGCCCGCGAGCAGCGCGGCCTCGGTCGGCGCGCCGAGCAGTCGGCCGAGGCGGTCGACCGTCACGAACAGCTCGTCGAGGCGCTGCGGGGTGCCCGCGTAGACCACCACGCCCAGGGGCAGCAGCACGTCGGCGGCGCCGCTGTACTCGTCGACCAGCACCAGATCGGGCCGCAGCGCGACGATGGCCTCGAGGTCCGGCGCGAAGGCGCTGCCCAGGTCCGGCAGCGCGAGCACCGCGCGCGGGAAGTCGCTCCAGGTGTCGCGGCCCACGAGCCGATCGCAGGCGCCCAGCGCGCAGACGGTCTCGGTATGGCTAGGGACCAGGCTGACGATCCGTTGGGGCGGTGCGGACAGCGTCACGTCGCGCCCGAGGTCGTCGACGACGGTGACGGGCCAGGCGGCGTAGGCCACGCCGACGCAGGCCACGGCCACGAGGAGGAGGCGGCGCAGGGCCGCACGACGGATGGATCGGGTGGGGTTCACAAGGCCTCCATGGGCACTTGCGAGTCGGGAGCGTCCGCCGAGGGGCGGACGGACGGCAGGCGAGCGACCGCGGCCGCCGCATGCTGCCCTTCCTCGTCCGCGCAAGGGGTGCAGTCATCCGCGCGTGGCGATCGGACTCGGCCCGTGGGCCATCACCGTTGCGGGACAGTGCCGGGTTCGCACCGGACTTCCCCACACGCGAACGTGGCCGTAGCGTACGCGCGCGGCCCGCCGCGGTCAAGGCGCGAGCGGCGGGCGCCACGCGACCGCCGACCCCCGTGGTACGTTCCCGCGCGTGCCGCGTCGCATCTCCGACCTCCCGACCGCCGAGGTGCCCGGTCGCGAGGACTGGGTACCGCCGCCACGGTTCGGGCGCGTGAGCTTCGGCGCCTACCTGCCCGCGCACCCCACGCAGCGCGTCGCCCTGGCGACGATGGAAGACTTCGCCCGCTGGCAGCCGGCGCGCCGCCGCTTCCCCTGGTCGCGCGCCGCCGCGCCGCCGGTGGCCGGGCTCTACCTCGACGGCGGGTTCGGCGTCGGCAAGACCCACCTCATGGCCGCCGCCTGGCACACCTCCCCGGAGCCCCGCAAGGTCTACCTGTCGTTCGCGGAGTTGGTCGCGGCCATCGGCGTGCTGGGGATGCAGGGCGCACGGGACGCGCTCGGCCAGGAGAACCTCTACTGCATCGACGAGTTCGAGCTCGACGACCCGGGGAACACCCTGATCGTGAAGACCTTCCTCGCCTCCGTGTTCGAGCGCGGCGCGCGCGTCGTCACCACCTCGAACACGGCGCCCGAGGCGCAGGGGCGGGGACGCTTCGACGCGGTCGCCTTCCGGCGCGAGATCCAATCGATCGCCGAGCGCTTCACCGTCGTGGCGATCGACGGCCCCGACCACCGGGCCGGCGGCGCGCACCGACGACTGCTGCGCCCCAGCGACCTGCGCCGCGCCCCCGACGCCGCGGTCGAGGCCGGCTGGGACGAGCTGCACCGCGCCCTCGAGCGCATCCACCCGGTGCGCTACGGCGCTTGGGTGCGCGGCGCAGCGGCGTGGATCGTGCGCGGCGTGCGCCCGATCCCCGACCAACAGCGGGCGCTGCGCTTCGTCCACCTCGTCGACAAGCTCTACGACCAGCGCGTGCCGCTGTGGCTCGAGGGTGACGTCGGTCTGGACGAGCTGTTCGACCCGCACTACGCCCGCGGCGCCTACGCCAAGAAGCACGACCGCTGCCGTTCGCGGGTCGCGGAACTGCTCGGCGAGGCCGAGGCGACGATGGCGGGCGCGAGGTCCCCCGTGGACGCCACGCCCGTCCCCACCGGCGCCGGGACCTGACCGCCGTCCGCGCCCGGCCGACGCCGTGGCCTCACGCCGTCGAGGGACCCGCCAGGCGCGCCACCAGGTCGGCGGCGATGGCGGCGGTACCACCCGGACCGCCGAGCCGCGCGGGGCCGTCGCGCCGCGCGATCGCGCGGCGCTCGGGATCGTCGAGCGCGCGGGCCACCGCCGCGGCGATCGCCGCGCTCTCCCGCGCCACGACCTCGAGCGAGGGGCCCAACAGCCGCGCCTGGTTCGCCAGGAACGCGTGGCCGGGCGCGGGCCACGACGCGAACGTGACCACCGGCAGGCCGAGGCCGACGGCCTGCTCCTGCGCGGTACCGGTGGCGCCGAGCACGGCGTCCGCCGTGGCCAAGACGTCCTGGAACCGGCCCCTCACCCACGCGACGCGCACCCCCGCGCGACGCCACACGGGTCCGACCGCCCCGGACGCGTGCTCCGCCTTCCACCCCGCCCGCGGCGGCGGTGCGGCAGCCTGCGTCCACGCGACCGCAGCCGCCAGTTCACGCCCACGATCGGCCAACACCGCGAGGGCCTCGAGCATCACGCCGACGGCCTCGGTCGCGTAGGCCCGGCTGCCCGGCAGCAACGCGACCGTCGGCAGGTCGGGCCAGGGATCGAGCCGCCGCCCCCGCAAGCCGTCCATGATCGGGTTCCCCAGGTACGTCGCACGCACGCCGCGCTGGCGCAGCCACGCCGCCGTCGGCTCGTCGCGCGTGTAGACGACCTCGGCGCGGCTCAGCAGACGGCGCTCGGGCCCCCGGATGCCCTCCATGAAGACGCGGTTCCAGGCGACCCGGCGCCGGCCGTCGGCCATCCGCACCGACACGAGCGGCTGCAGCACGAAGCGGCGCGGCGCGCCCAAGGCGGCCGCCATCGCCTGGGCGAACACGTCGCCGACGACGAGCACGGCGTCCGCCTCGCCCTGTCGCAGGACCCGGAGCTGGGACGCGGTCTGCGCCAGGATGCCGGACCGCAGGTCGCGCCACAGCAGGATCGGGTGGTGCATCGTCAGACCCCCGGCCGGCAGGTTGCGCCTTGGCCCGACGAGGTCGGCGGCGGCGTCCGCGGCGGCGTACGCCCGGCCGTCACCCACCAGTGGCAGCGCCGTCGCCCGCCAAGCGGGCAGGCGCGCCGCGGCGCGGGCCCACAGCGCGGCGGCGAGGGCGTCCTCCGCATGGCCGTTGCTCACCAACCACAGCCGGTGAGCCGCCCGGCTCATCGCAGGGCCGGCCTCACGCCGGGCGGACGGCCGGGTCGGCCGTCGCCCACAGCAGGTAGAGCGGGTCGCCGTCGGCATCGGGCACGAACGACCTCGCCTCGACGGGGCCGAAGCCACCGGCAGCGGCGAAGTAACAGCGCACGAGGCGCGCGTGCGCGGCGTCGTCCGAGGCACGCCAGCAGAGCACGGCCTTGGTCGGGAACATGCGGTTCGAGAACGCGACGAGGAACGGGGCGCCCGGCCGCAGGCAGCGGGCGACCTCGGCGAAGACCGCGACCGGCTGGGTCAGGTACTGCACGCTGACGGTGCACACCGCCCCCGCGAGGGAGCCGTCGGCGAAAGGCAGCGCGGGCTGCAAGTTGAGGTCGAGTCGGTGACGCTCCGTCAGCCGCTCGTTGCGCGCCAACGCGTCGGCGTCGAGGCCGACACCGATGATGCCCGTGCGCTTCGGGATGTGCGACGAGGCGCCGGCGAAGAGGTCCAGGACGCGCCCCGCGACTGGGAGGAGCTCGTCGTACCAACCCGCGACCACGCGATCGGCGCGTTCGTCGAGGTGCGAAGCGGGCCGGGGAACCGCGTAGAACTGGTCATCGGGGCGCTCGTCCTGGCGGCGGAAGAACTCTGGTGGCAGCGAACTCACGCAGCCATCATGACGGACGGGGCCGCCGCGCGTTCTGGTCGCAACCCACCATCCGGTAGCCACGCCGCCTCAGCCCAGTTCCAGCGTCGGGCCCTCCGACCAGCGCAGCTTGTGCCGCAGGACCGCGAACGGGTCGTAGTCGTCCGGCACCAGCCGGACCATGTCGGGCCCCAGCACGACGTCGATGACGTCCCCGCTGACGAGATCGACGCGCTCCTGGCCGTCGAGCACGACGGCCAGCTCGTCGACGCGGCCCTCGACCACGAGGCGCAGCCGGGCGTGCTCCGACAGCACGATGGGGCGGTTCGCCAGCCCCTGCGGCGCCACCGGCGTCACGACGATCGCGCGGACGTCGGGCATGAGGATGGGGCCACCGAGCGACAGCGAGTAGGCGGTCGAGCCGACGGGCGTCGAGACGACCACGCCATCGGCACGGTAGGTGGCGGCCAGCAGGCCGTCGACGTCGAGGTGGAAGTGGATGAGGCGGGTCATGACGCCCTGGGAGATGAAGACGTCGTTCAGGGCCCCTCTGGCTGGCTCGCCGCGCACCGAGACGCCGAGCAGCGGCGTCGCGAGGGACCGCCAGGGTGCCGCCTCCCGTCCCTCGGCGTAGGCCAGCACCTCGTCGGCCCCGAACGCCGCCAGGAACCCGAGCTTGCCGAGGTTGACGCCCAGGACGGGGCCGGGGCGACCGTTGAGGAGACGTGCGGTCGCCAGCAGGGTGCCGTCGCCGCCGACGGTCACCACCAGGTCGGCCGGGGCGTCGTCCTCGGCGACGGGGTGCACGCCGTCCAGGTCGAGGTCGACACGCGGAACCCGCTGCGCGAACGCCTCCGCGATCGCCCGCGCAGTCCGATGCGCCTCTGGCTTGAAGCGGCTGCTGGTCACCACCACCCGGCGCAGCGCCTCGACCGGCCGCGCCCACGGCACGCCCTCGGGACGCGCGGTCACGGCGTTCCCGCTTCGTGGACGCGGCCCAACACCCAGTCGACGACCTCGTCCAGCGTCAGCGGGCCGGTGTCGAGGTGTTGCGCGTCGGGCGCGGGCGCCAGCTGGCGCGCGTCCAGGCGGTCGCGCCGCCGGATGGCGTCGGCCACCGACGCCAGGTCGGCCGCGCGCTCGCCGACCCGCCGGGCCGCCCGGACCTCGGGCGACGCGTCCAGGTAGAACTTGTGGCGCGCGTGCGGGAAGACGACCGACCCCATGTCGCGACCGTCGATGACGAAGGGCGCCGGCATCTCCCGCAGCCGCTCGCCCACCCACGCGCGCACCTCGGGATGCGCCGCCACCCGCGAGACCACCGCGTCGACCTCGTCGCTCTGGACGGCGCGCGTCAGGTCCCGCCCGTCGATGCGCAAGACGTCGCCCGACACCCCGGGGATCAGCTCCACGCGGTGCCGCGCCAGCGTGGCCAACACGGCCGCGGCGTCGTCCGGATCCGTGCCGGCCTCGGCGACGATCGCCGTCGCGGCGCGGTAGAGCAGCCCGGACGACACGCACGGGACCGCCAGCGCCTCGGCGACCCGCCGGGCGACCGTCGACTTGCCCGACGCCGCCGGGCCGTCGAGGGTGATCACCTCGTCGATGCTCGGCGCGCTCACGCGGGCTCGACCCCCACGCCCCACGCTCTCAGGTCGTCGAAGAACGCCGGGTAGGTCTTGGCCACGCAGGCCGGGTCGTGGACGACGACGCCCGGCCAGCGGGCGCCCGCCAGGGCGAACGCCATCGCCATCCGGTGATCGCCATAGGTCTCGACCTCCACGCGCCCCGGCGGCGCGGCCGGCGGCACGATGCGCAACGCGTCGGCCCGCTCGTCGACCTCGGCCCCGAACTTGCGCAGTTCGGTGGCCAGGGCACGCAGTCGATCGGTCTCCTTGATCCTCAGGTTGCCGACCCGGACGATCTCCACCGGCCCATCCGCCGCCAGCGCCAGCACCGCGAGGGTCTGCGCCTGGTCCGGCAGGTCGTTGAGGTCGAAGGTGCCGGACCGCAGCCGCCCGTCCGGCGGGGCCGACAGCGTCGACGCCTCGGCTTCCCAACGGACCTCGCAGCCCATGCGCGAGAGCACGTCGAGGAGCGCACGATCGCCCTGCCGCGAGCCGGCGCCGACGTTGCCGACCCGTACCCGTCCGCCGGCCATCGCGGCGGCGCCCCAGGCGTAGCCGGCCGCCATGGCGTCGCCCTCGATCCGGTAGCTGCCCGCCCGGTAGCGCCCCGGCGCGACGGTGAAGCGCTCGTACCCGACCCGCTCGACCTCCACCCCGAAGTCGCGCATGACGGCAAGCGTGAGGTCGACGAAGGGCCTGGACTGCAGTTCGCCGGTCACGCGGACGGTCGTCGCCGCACGCGCGTAGGGCGCGGCGATGAGGAGGCCCGACAAGAACTGCGAGGAGCGGTCGCCGGCCACCTCCGTGGTCCCGCCCGGCAGGCCGTCGGCGTCGATCTCCACCGGCGGGAACGCGTCGCCGCCGGCCGCGCGGGCGTGCACGCCCAGCCCACGCAGCGCCGACACC